>NZ_LOVS01000050.1:0-108246 GCF_001523835.1 Burkholderia sp. ABCPW 14
CGACGCGGGGCGCGCCTCCAGTCGCCCTACGGGCTCCTTACGTCGCGCCCCGCGTCAATATCCCGCTTCCGACAGGTTCGTCGCTCCTGCAACGTCGATTTTGAAACTTGTGTCATGCCGCCGTTACATGACGCCGCCGGAAAAGCGCGGATTTTGACCGCCATCGACACCAGGGATGCCTGAAGCGATTTGGCGTGTTGTTTGTACTCTTGATAACTGTTCATGCCTGAATTTTTTCGATCTAATACGATATTAGATTGGTGCAGTATGTCGTTGGATAACCTCGATATTGTTGAATGGTAATTTAAAGATTGCCAATTTGTAATGGGACAAGAATGGATTAAATGCGCTTTAAATCGTGATTGTCGAAATTCAATCGCCGGCCTCCATCCGTCCTCGGCTGTCGGCAACGGCGATGATGTTCGATGTGCGGCCGGCACGGGAACGCCGAGATGATTCCGGCGGGCACGCGGCCACTTGCCGAAGATGCCGGAACGAGGCGCAAGCCGTTTGAGGCGCCGCGATATCCCAGCCGTGAGACGCACCGCGATCCGCCCTTCCTGTTCTCCGAATCGATCCAGGAATAAGTTCTCCGCGCAGGCGTTTACTGCACGTACCGCTCGCTGCAGGAAGTGTTCATGCCTTTGCTCAGGCAGGCGTGTTTGCGCGCTCGATGAATCGGCGCATGGCAATCGCTCGGCTCTTGGCAACTGCGGCGTCTCGATGCAAAGGAGGCAGCCATGCGTGTCGCTTACCGAATCGTCATTTTCGTCAATGTCGCCGCGCTCGGCGCGATTTCGAATGCCGCCTGTGCTCAACACACCATCAAGGCAACGTTGCAGTCGGACTCGATCCAACTCGACACACACAACGTAAAGGCGGGACGCGTCACACTTGACGTCAAAAATTCCGCGACCAACAACATGGAGCACGAACTCGTCGTGCTGAAGACGGATCTTGCCGATGACGCGCTGCCCGTCAGCAAGGGGCAGGTGCTGGAGCGGAAGCTGAGAAAGATCGGGGAAGTCGAGGATATCGCACCGGGTCAGAGCAAGCGGATGTCATTCAAGCTCGCGCCCGGCCGCTACGCCCTGATCTGCAACAGGCCGGGACACTATGCGGCGGGCATGCACACAGCACTTGTCGTTGCGCCGTGAAGCGTTTGGCGGGTCTGGTCGAATACGGGGACACGCCGCACGCGACGATCGCGACGCCATGAGGCAGGTTCGCGATGACGAACTTGTAGATGTCGTTACGTGTGAGTAGCATTCACTACATGATCGACATCTCGACTTGGTCGCTTCTTGTTCTGACCCTGCCTACGGAGAACGCGACGGCCCGCATGCGGTTCTGGCGCGCACTCAAGGCAAAGGGCTGCGCGGTGTTGCGCGACGGCATTTACCTGCTGCCGTATACAGAAGAGCGTGAGTGCATGCTGCGCGAACTCGCGGGTGCGATCGCCGAAAGCGGCGGCACCGCCTACCTGTTGCGCGCGCCGAGCCTCGACGCGTCGCAAGAGCGGGAATTCCGAGCGCTCTTCGATCGCGATGAGGACTACGCCACCTTCGCACGAGGCCTTTCGGATGCCCGCAAAACGCTTTCAGGGCAATCGGCCGCCGAACTGGCTCGACTGCTGCGCCGCCTGCGAAAAGACTACGAGGCCATCCGGGCGATCGACTACTTCCCGGGCGATTCGGCAACCCGAGCGGAAGTCGCCTGGCAGGACTTCATCGCGCGGGTCGACACTGTGCTGTCACCGGGCGAGCCGCACGCAGCGGATCGGGCAATCCGTCTGCTTTCTATCGACGAGTATCAAGGGCGTATCTGGGCGACGCGTCAGCGCATGTGGGTCGATCGCGTCGCCAGCGCATGGCTGATTCACCGTTTCATCGACGCGCGAGCCCGCTTCGTCTGGCTCGCGTCGCCGACGGATTGCTCGCCTCACGCGCTGGGCTTCGATTTCGACGGCGCCACGTTTACCCATGTCGGCGAGCGTGTGACGTTCGAGGTACTGCTAGCGAGCTTCGGGCTCGACAAGGATCCTGCGTTGCTGCGACTCGGCGAGATTGTGCATGCGCTCGACGTCGGCGGTCCTGCGTTGCCCGAGACGGTCGGATTCGAGGCAGTCATGGCCGGCACTCGCCGACGTGTCGAGAATGACGATCAGTTGCTGGAGCAGATGGGCTCGGTGCTCGACTCGCTTTACGCGCATTTCGCCTCGAATGGAAAGAACGAGGCCTCGGAGCGCTCATGACCACCGTGACGGCGGCTGCGCCGACCTACTCATTGGGCCAACTGATCGGATACATGCTGCGTCTTGGCACGTTCGGCTTTGGCGGACCGGTTGCACTTGCAGGTTATATGCGCCGGGATCTCGTCGAACGACGCGGCTGGATTACCGAGGCGGACTACAAGGAAGGGCTCACGCTGGCCCAGCTCGCCCCCGGACCGATGGCTGCCCAGCTCGCGATCTATCTCGGTTACGTCCATTACCGTGTCATCGGTGCAACTCTCGTTGGGTTTGCGTTCGTGTTGCCGTCGTTCCTGATGGTGCTCGCGCTCGGCTTCGCATATGTGCACTTCGGGGGGCTGTCGTGGATGCAGGCGGTCTTCTACGGCGTCGGGGCCGCGGTAGTCGGCATCATCGCGACGAGCGCGTACAAGCTCACGACGAAAACCGTCGGCCATGACAAGCTGCTCTGGGCCATTTTCCTGACACTCGCCGCCGTGACCTTCATCACGGAATCGGAAATCGCGTGGCTCTTCATCGTCGCGGGGCTGATCGGCTGGCTTCGGCGCGCTCCGCCCAAATGGCTGCACAAGAGCGGGTTGCATGCGCTTGTCGGCGCGAACCTGCCCGCCGCAAGCGGCCTGCTGAGCGGTGTCGATCTTCCGCTGCTCGGACAGATCGGCGTGTTCTTCGCGAAGGCCGGCGCGTTCGTGTTTGGGTCGGGGCTCGCAATCGTGCCGTTCCTGTATGGCGGTGTCGTCACCGAGCATCACTGGCTCAACGACAAGCAATTCGTCGACGCGGTTGCGGTCGCGATGATCACGCCGGGGCCGGTCGTGATTACCGTCGGCTTCATCGGATACCTGGTGGCGGGTTTGCCCGGTGCGTGCATCGCCGCGCTCGGCACGTTCCTGCCGTGCTATCTGTTCACCGTCATCCCGGCGCCTTACGTCAAGAAGTACGGACACCGTCCCGGTGTCAAGGCGTTCGTCGACGGCATCACCGCGGCGGCCGTCGGCGCGATCTCGGGCTCGGTTCTCGTGATCGCGAAGCGTTCGATCGTCGACGTCCCGACTGCCATCCTCGCCGTTGTGACCGTCGTTCTGCTTTGGCGCTTCAAGAAACTGCAGGAGCCGGTGATCGTGATCGCAGCGGCACTCGTTGGACTGGTGGCGTACCCGTTCCTCCATCGTTGACTCGTCGCATTGCCGGGAGGCGAAAATGACACGCCAGACAAACATGTCGGCCACCGGTCCGGGTATCTTCGAAAGATTGGGCGCGGATACCGGACGGCTCAATCCCGCGCCGGTTGCAATCGGCCTGTATTCGATTTCAGTCGGGTTGTCCGGCATGCGCGTCGGCGATCACGAGCAGTCGTGACGCGACATGGCGATGCAGGACGCACTCGATATAGGGTGAAGCGCGATGCACGATCCTGGCGGCTGCGCTGCCGTCTCATTCGCGATCCGTCTTTCACGCCGCTTCGTTCCGGGCGGCGCGGAACATGCGGCGTGGATCATTCTCGCGAGCCGCGGTCTGCGCGGCTTTTGCGACGGCTTTATCGCTGTTTTGCTCCCCGCGTACCTGCTTTCGCTTGGATTCGCGCAGGTCCATGTCGGATTGATCAGCACTGCAACACTGATGGGTTCGGCCTTCGCGACCATTGCCGTCGGCATGGTGGCCAGCCGCTACCCGCACCGCCGGATGCTCACGCTCGCGGCGGTCCTGATGACCGCCACCGGTATCGGCTTCGCCAGCCTGTCGACATTGTGGCCGCTGCTTGTCGTCGCATTCATCGGCACGCTTAACCCAAGTTCCGGTGATGTCAGTCTCTTCTTGCCGCTCGAGCAGGCGCGGCTCGCCGAAGCGGCGACCGGTGGCGCGCGCACCGCGCTGTTTGCGCGCTACAGCCTGGTCGGCGCCATATCGGCCGCATTGGGCTCGCTCGCGGCGGGAATGCCGCTTTGGCTTGCCTCGCATGCCGGGATCTCGCGCCTCGCCGCCATGCGTGCGATGTTTCTCGTTTATGCGGTGATAGGAACCACGATCTGCGTGTTGTACGGCCGGTTGCCGCGCACCGGAACACGCACGGTGACGGCCACCCGTTCGCTCGGACCGTCCAGGCACATCGTTATGCGTCTTGCGCTGCTGTTCAGCGTCGACGCGTTCGCTGGCGGCCTCGTCGTCAATTCACTGTTGTCGCTATGGTTGATGCAACGCTTCAGCCTTTCGATCGGCGCGACGGGGCAATTCTTCTTCTGGGCCGGACTGCTCAACGCGGGCTCCCAACTCGTCGCCGCACCGCTGTCACGCAAGATCGGCCTGTTGAACACGATGGTATTCACGCATATCCCGTCGAGCCTCTGCCTGATCGGAGCGGCCTTTGCCCCGTCGCTGCCGATGACGTTGACGCTCCTGCTCGTACGCAGTGCGTTGTCCCAGATGGACGTGCCGACGCGAACCTCATACGTCATGGCCGTCGTCACGCCAGCGGAGCGTCCCGCCGCCGCGAGCTTCACGTCCGTGCCGCGCAGCCTCGCGGCCGCGATCGCGCCGACGCTCGCGGGCGGTCTGTTCGGCCTTGGCTGGCTCGGTGCGCCACTTGTCGCGTGCGGGACACTGAAGATCGCCTACGACCTTTCGTTGCTTGCCGCCTTTCGCCACATCAAACCCGACGAAGGGAGCGGGCCATAGCGGTGTGGCTCGGACGAATCCGTCATGGAACACTTCCAACACCGGCGCTTCGACTTTCTCCTGCTTGTTGCGTTGACTATCGTGTTTGCGGCGACGAGCATTGTTGTCCGTTGGGGTTACGCCGCAGGAGACAACCTCGCGCTCGGTAGCCTGCCGTTGAAGCACGTCGCGGACATTCCGCTACCCGGCAACCCGACGCGGCTCGACTACGCGAGCCTGGACACGAGCCGCAACCTGCTCTTCATTGCGCACCTGGGCGATGGAGAAGTGATCGTTTTCGACACGCGTGCGACACGTGTGACGGCGCGAATTGCAGGTGTGGCGTCGGTGCACGGCGTTCTTGCCGTTCCGGCGCTGTCGCGCGTATTCGCATCGGCAACCGGCACCGACGAGATCGTCGCAATCGACGCGGCGACGCTGAAAATCGTCGCGCGCATGCCGGGCGGGCATTATCCGGACGGGATGGCTTATGCGCCGGACATGGGCAAGCTTTACGTATCCGATGAATACGGGGAAACGGAAACCGTTATCGACGTTCGGACCAACCGGCGCGTCACAATGATTCCGCTTGAGGGCGAGGCCGGCAACTCGCAATACGATCCGGTCTCCCGTCATATCTTCGTGAACGTCCAGACGCGACGTCAGGTTGTCGAAATCGACCCGACGACGGATCGTGTCGTAGGCCGCTTCGATCTGCCGGGTGTCAAAGGCAATCACGGCCTGTTGATCGATCCGCGCAATCGTCTGGCCTTTATCGCGTGCGAGGGCAACGACAAGCTGATTGTCTTCGATATGCGCTCGAAGCAGGTTGGCCAATCGTTCAATACCGGGGCCGAGCCGGACGTACTGGCGCTGGACTCGACACTGGGCATACTTTATATCGGGGGTGAAACAGGTACGGTTTCGATGTTCCGCGTGAGCGGCGCCAGGGTCGAAAAAATAGGCGAAGGGCATCTCGGACCCAACGCGCATGTTGTCGCGGTCGACTCGGCAACACATCAGTCGTTCTTCCCACTGAGGAATGTTCGCGGGCGGCCGATGCTGCGCGTGATGGCCCTCCGATAACAGAGGTGGTCGGCCCGACACGGTAACGGAGCTGCGTCGCCATTTGTAGCCACACCCCTGGAATAGCCCGGCGTGCCGCGTCGTTTACTCATCAGGCGACTCTGTACCAAGCGGCAAACCGCTACCGCGGCGTTGTGAATTGGCGCAAGCAAACCAATGTGCTGAGTCTGCCAGTGACACCGTGTGTCAAGTGGTCGGGGTCAATGCAGGAGCCGATCATGCGCAACTTGCTTCGTTTCGGAATGGGACTCGTCGGTCTTGGCTTGTCCGCGTCTGCCTTTGCTCAAATGTATGACGATCTGCCGGCCTACGGCACCAATTGCCGTGCGGTCCTCGGGCAGGCGGATATCGACGGTACGGTACAGCAGGTCGTGGGGCGTGCGTGCCTGCAAAGTGACGGAACATGGCAGATCGTGCAAAGTCCCGATGGTAGCGTTCTGTGGTATCCGCTCGCGGCCTACCCGTACCCCGACCCCTGGTATTGGGGGCCGCCGCTTTTCATCGGTGCGGGCGTGAGCTTCATCTTTGTCGACCGTTTCCATCACTTCCGTCATTTCCATCGCTTTGATCACTTCAATCAGATGGATCACCGCCGCTTTGGTATGCCAATGGGAACAGGCTTTCACCGTGGTCCATTTCCTGTCGGTGGGGGGCGCGGGTTCGGCGGAGTCCATCGGTTCGGCGGAATGAGCGGGGCTGGCGGAATGCGGCGGCACTAGCCCGACGTTTCCAGTTTGCACGTGTCATTTCGGATAGCCACGGATGCAATCAGGCCGATCGCACCGCTCCACGTCGATGGCCGATTCGGCGGAAAGTCCGTCGCGGACATCGCGACGCATAAACGCCGTAGAACGTTCGGCGCTCTGTCTCCACTGCGCTGACCGCATCTTGAGTCGCGACGCCATTGCTCGGTGGCTTGGCAGGCGGAAACCGAAAGACCCGCTCGCTTTTGCACCAGCACGTCGAGTCCGGCGGCATGCTCGTCGGCTGCACGCCGCAACAGATACGGCTCGCCGCGCAGCGTCACGAACGTCTCGTCAAGATGCCGGGCGTGCCCGGCTTGCGGCGCGCGGTCCGTGCCGAGCGGCGGCCTATGCGTGAAATTGTCGCGTTTGCCCACCGGCGATTGGACGCCGCACGCCAAAAATAGAAAATAAAAAATCGATGGCGGAAGAGAAGGTCGAAATCGAAAATCGAAAGTAAAAGTCAAAAAAATATGGCAGAACATCGCGGCGCGTACGCGACGTTCGTTCGTCGAAGCGCCGCGACGCTCGCATTTCGAATCCCATGGCTGTGCGACTAACTGGACGGCTTCGCCCTCAAGGCGAATCGGCGACGAACGGCGCGATTCGATAAGCGGGCGCGCGGGGATGCGCCATCGTGCGCCACCTGCATCGGACATCGAACGATATGCGATTGCGATGCGCGGAGTAGAAGGGGCTTTCCGGAAAGCAAAGCAGCATTTTATGTGCGGCTTTATTGAGATCGAGCATTGCAATTGAAAACAATGCGTACGCGGCAAATCGCGCCCGCGCTGATCGCACGATAGCCCTGCGGGCAACGAATAGCGGATTGTTGCCAATTAAATAATTGATGAAATTATTGTGTCATAATGTGTAATAGTTGTCGCACATTACATCGAGATCGGGGTAGCGTGGTTACACGAAAGATACATGTGCCGAAATATGGGGCACAGCTCGGAATCGTCTTGCTCGACGACCATGAAGTCGTGTTGCGAGGCCTGGCTCATCATTTGAATCGGGAGAGCGACATCACGGTACTCGCGATGTTCGACAATTCGCGTGAGCTTTTAGACTATCTAGTACGCAAATCCGCAGAACTCGAGCACGTCGATTACGTCCTCCTGATCGACTACGCGCTCGGTCCAAAGGACGTCGACGGCGTCAGCCTGATCCGGCGACTGCGCATCAAGTTTCCCGCTTCCCGGCTTCTGGTGGTGTCCGCGCATCATCAGCCTTCTCTCGTCAAGCTGGCGATCATGGCCGGCGCGAACGGCTACATCGGCAAGGAGCGTCCGCTGGTCGAACTCGTATCCGCCATTCGGCGGGTCGCGGCCGGTGAGTCGTATGTTCATCCGTCGCTGTCGGATCGAGACGACATGATCGTGTCCGCGTCGAGGGAGCGAGGCAAGGACGGCGGGATGCCGACGAGCCTCGCGTCCGTGTTGACGCCGCGCGAACTGGAGGTGCTACGCCTCGTCATGGAGGGAAGCGAGGTCGGCAAAATCGCCGCGAAGCTCAATCGCAGCAACAAGACGATCAGTACTCAGAAGATGAGCGCCTACCGGAAGCTGGGCATATTGAGCGACGCGGAATTGTTCAAATTGAAACGGGATCTCGTCAGTCTCGAGCGCGCGGACGGCGCGTTGGCCGACGTCGGCCGTTGCGGCGAGTAAGCCTGCGCGCGCGCCGGCGAAGTCGCGATCGACGCGGCGACGGCCGGCGTGCATCGCGACCGACAGACGCGTGCGTCCGGGCTGGCGGCGTGCTCACGCGCGCGCGTCGGGCTGCCTGCTTGCCGGCGTCGCTGCGCCGGCCGATTCCGCCGGCCCGGTCATTCCGGCCGACAAGGATCGCGGCTGGCCGTATGTGCAGTGCATCCCGCGTGCGGGCGGCTGGGCCGAGGGCCGGCTGGCGTCGATCGCCGCGAGCTGCTGCTGCAGGCGAATCGCTTTTTCGCTCGCCGCCCGACGGTCGGTCGAATTGTTTGCGTTCGCGAGCGTGTCTTCGAGCGATTGCGCAAGCTCCGCGACCGGTCCGAATCCCAGGCTTTGCGCCGCCCCTTTGATTCGATGGACGGACGCCTTCGCCGCCGGTAAGTCGTCCCGTTCGAGCGCTTCGCGCGCCGTGCGGATATCCTCGTCGCAAGTCTGCCTGAACAGCTCGACGAGGCACCGGCCGGCCATGACGTCGTCTGCGTACGAATCGTTCGACGGCTCCGACACGAGAAGGTCGGCAGGCGCGCACCACAGATCGATCATCGCCGCGAGTTCCTTGAGTATCAACGGTTTGCGCAGGACGCCGTCCATTCCGCTCTCCATGCAACGCTTCAGATGCTCGTCGCTGGTCTGCGCCGAAATGGCGACGATCGGCAAATAGGGCAGTGACGCGCTGCGGGCCGAGCGGATCCGGCGGGCGACCGTGTAACCGTCAAGGTCGGGCAGGTTGCAGTCCAGCAGCACGATTTCGTACGCGCCGCGCTCGACTTCGTCGAGCGCGGCTTGGCCGGCGCCAACCAGCGTCGCATCGCAGTGAAGCGCGGCGAGCTGTATGCCGATCATCTGCAGATTGACCGGATGGTCCTCGACCACGAGTACGACGGGCCGCGCGTATCCTCGCGGGGCCGGTTCCGGCTCGGCGCAGCGTTTGGCGCCGGCGCACGTTTCCGTTTCGCACACCTCGACCGGGATCGTGACCGACACGGTCGTGCCAGCGCCTTTTCTGCTTTCCAGCCAGATCGAGCCACCCATCAGCGTCACGAGCTCCTTGCAGATGGTCAGGCCGAGCCCCGTTCCTCCGAAGCGGCGCGTCGTCGACGCGTCGGCCTGCTCGAAGGCCTCGAACAGACTGCGCTGCCGGTCAGCCGGAATGCCCATGCCCGTATCGCGAACGGTCAGCATCAATTGCGCGCGGTTCGACGTCGCGTCGTCGTCGACGCTCAACGCCACGTTGACCCATACTCCGCCCACCTCGGTGAATTTGATCGCATTCGAAATCAGATTGACGACGATCTGCCGAACGCGTGTTTGATCGATGTAGACGGTCAGGTGCCTCGGCGCGTCGATGTTCAGCAGGACCGGCAAGCCTTTCGGGCGGGCCTGTTCCTGCATCAGAAGCACGGCGCTTTCGGCAACCACGTGAATATCGCTCGCGACTCGCTCGAGTTGCAGCTTGCCCGCGTCGAGCTTCGCGATGTCGAGGACGTCGTCCAGGATCACGAGAAGATTCGCCGATGCGTTGATCGCGGTATCGGCCAGCTGCTTTTCCAGCGGCGGCAGGTTCGAGCGATTGAGCAGGTCGATCGCCGCGACGATGGCGTTCAGCGGCGTGCGGATCTCGTGACTCGCGACGGCGATGAAACGCAGCTTGCGCGCCTCGCTTTCCGCCTTCAGCTGGTATTGAATGCGAAAGCGGATCGCCAGCAGCCCGAGCACGCACAAGACGACGAGGCCGATCGCGATTTCGAGCGCGTAGTAGCGTGCGATGGACGCCCATGACGGCGCGCCGAAATCGGAGCTTTCGATCCATTTGTCGACCATCATGTCCATTTCGCGTGCGGTGAGCGAGTTCAGCGATTTGTCGATGATCGACGCCAGCAACGGAAGATCCTTGCGGGTGCCGATCGCGACCACGGCCGGCAGCGACGCGATCGCTCCCGCCACGTACAGCTGGCCGCGATAGCGCCGCCGGATCAGCGGCAGTATCGTGACATCGAGACCGACGGTCACCGAGGCTTGTCCGTTCGCGACGGCGTCGAGCGCTTCGGTCGTCGTCGTCGTCGCCACGAGCCGCACGTGTGGATACCGTTCGCGCAGAAAGCGCTCGTAGGCGCCGCCTCCCTTCAGTGCGATCACTTCTTCCGCGATCTTGTCGAGGTCGAAGCTCGCGGTCTTCGACTCGCGCGTGACGACGATCATCGTGCCGACGAAATACGGCGTGCTGAGTATGGTGTTTTTCTTGATCTCGTCGTTTTGCAGACCGGCGGCAATCGACGGCACCATGTCGACGTCATGCTTGACGAGCGCCTCGCTGAGGCTGCTCCATCGGGCTCTGTCGAGCATCTCGAACCTCAACCCGCTTACGCGGGAGATAGCGGCGAGATATTCGGATGTCAAACCTTTATGTACGCCGTGTTCAATGTAATCGAATGGCTTCTGATTCGGATCCGACGTTACCCTGACGACCGGATGATTTCTAATCCATTTAATTTCTTCCGGAGTGAAAAGCGGATCGTCATTAGCATGGCAAAATATCGGGAAGAAAATCAGAGAAACCAGAAAATACCTCAAATAAAGCATGATGCGATCTCCGGGATTATCTGCGAACACGGTTGACCGATCGCTTCGGCTGGCTCGATCCACAGAGTCGATTCGCCTCGCTCGTTCGAGCAGGCGTTATTCAGGGGCTGGAGCAGAGGGGGGAATCGGAGCGATGCCGGGGCTTTCTCCCGGATGGCGGCGGTCCGGCTCTCGACGTTCGCGCCGGCGCGATGCGGGCACGTTCGACGCGGCTCCGTGGACGCGAAACCATTCACGTCGCATCGACGGTGGATTTCTTGATTCTCAAAGTACTGCCCGGCCGAGGAATTTTAGCGAGGCAGTCGGACGCTCACCTCTCTTCCAATCATGATCGGGGCGGATGGAGCCGGCAGAATCCGGTTCCGTCGCGTCGGCGTTGAAGACGTCGGGGAACGCTCGACAGCGCTAAAGATCCTGTTGCACGCGGAGCGACTGGATTTCATCGCTCGCTCCCGTTTGCATCGCATCCCGAGCGCTGTCGATATCAGCATTTGATATGGATGTCAAATTACCATAGAGAAGACGGGGATTGGTAGTGGGCGAAGCCGTCTCGTGTGATCGGCGTGTGTGTTTACAAAAATCGACAAATGACATTGCGACGGTCGTGAGATTTCGGATGCGTCTGATTGCGGGGGCTCGGATGGCTCCAAGAAAATGACGGCCATTCAGGCAAAGCGCCGCCGCCGGGCGGCGATGCCGCAATCGTGTCGGCGCGACGTCGGCGCGGGGAAAAGTGTAGCTCGATCGAGGAGCCGTCGTGAGCCGCAAATTCAATGCAAAGCGGCCGGACAAATTGTCCGGCCTGGCGTCTCAATTGCTGTCGAGAACGCGTGCCGAAGCAGGCGAAGCGTCGCCGTTCGTGAGCGTCGTCTGTCCGACCTGGAATCGCCGCGCGTTCCTGCCTTATCTGCTCTACATGTACCGGTATCAGGATTATCCGGCCGATCGGCGCGAACTCGTGATCCTCGACGATTCGCCGGAAAGCAACCGCGATCTGATCGACCAGCTCGCGGCGGCGCAGTCCGATCGGGCGTCGATTCGCTACTATCACGAAGCCGAGCGCATGAGCATCGGGCAGAAGCGAAACAAGCTGAACGAGCTGGCGTGCGGCGATTACATCGTCTGCATGGACGATGACGACTTCTATCCGCCGGACAAGATCCGGCATGCGGTCGAGATGATGCGCAGCCGCGGCGCGGCCATGTCCGGCAGCGATCAGATTTACATCTGGTACAGCCACATCGACAAGATTTACCGCACCTATTCGTTCGGGCCGCGGCATGCGCTGAACGGCACCTTCGCCTATCACCGCGATTATCTGAAATCCCACCGCTACGACGATCACGCCGCGCTGGCGGAAGAGCGCAGCTTCCTGCGTGACTTCACGAGCCCGGTGCTGCAGATCGATCCGATGCGTTCGATCCTGTGCATATCGCACGACGCGAATACGTTCGACAAGGACTTCATTCTGGCGAGTTGCGAGCGTTCGCGATTGACGCTCGAAGATCTCGTCTCCGACGCGTATTTGCTGCGGCATTACCGCCGACTCAGCCGCGCGCCGCTCGAGACGCGCCCGCGCTGGGAGTGCTTCGAGCGCGTCGTCATCAATACTTCGGATGGCGAAGCGCGGCTGACCGCCTTTCGCGCATTGCTCGCCGAGCTGGGCGTGGCGTCCGAGCAGATCGTCGAATATCGCGCGACCGGCGCGCATGCGCGGGATGCAGCCGCCCATCTCGACATCGCGCGCGCGGCGCGCGAAGCCGGCTGGCGGAATTATCTGCTGCTCGACGACCGGCTGGCGTTCGTCCGCCAGGAGAAGGCGATCGCCAACGTCAATCGCCTGCTGCGCGCGATGGACGACATCCGGTGGGAGGTGGTGCTGCTCGGCGCGGACGTGCGCGACGGCGTGCCGCTCAAGACATTGCCTAGCGTGCAAAAAGTTAATTTCGCATCCGAAGCGGTCGCCTATGCGGTTAACCAATCGTATTACGACGTGCTAATCGGCTATCTGGAGCAGGCGAGCACCATTGCGGAGGGCGCTGCTCGGTTCGATCGGGCGTGGCTGCCGCTGATGTTGAGGGATCGCTGGCTGGCGTTGTATCCGAGCTTTGCCTATCTCGACGAAATCGAAGACGGACGCGATCGCGCGGCCGGCTTCTTCCGGAAGATGGGGGCACCCGCCGTTCAAGCCGACGACGCGTCGCGTCAACAACCATCCCGGATCGCACCATGACCGAAATCGGAAGCTACATCCCGCACTTCATCCTGCTCGGACGACCGCGCATCAGCCAATGCCGGTGCGTCAGCTGCCGCGAGCAACCGCCTCTCGTCACGCACGCGTGGGCGAATCACGTACGCCATAGCGCGCTCCTTCAATGCGATACGGTGTCCCGCGAGATGTTGTTCGCCCACGATGCGTTCGAGCTGCACGAAGAGGCGGCGGTGCCGGTCGACGGCGCAGTGCTGGACGTTTGGCAGAACGACGTCAACCAGGCCTGCATCGATTTGCTGATCGTCGACGGCTTGTCGATCGAGGAGCGCATGTATGCAATCGGCGTGTTGCTGAACAAGCTTTCGAAGGGAGGCGGCGACGGGTTTGAGACGATGCGGCCGTTCGCGATGGCCAACGAGCTGATGCAACTCGCGCTGGGCGGGGCTTTCCACACGCTGTTTGGCCAGATGCCGGCGATCAGCCGCTACAAGGCCTCGTATCTGAGGCGGCTCGCGAAGATTCCGTTTCGCGTCAGTTTGGACGAACACGCGTCGAAATCGCTGAACCTTAAGCTAACCGAACTGATGTTGATGTCGGACGGCTTTCTCGATGACGCGCTGCGCGAAATCGAAGGGTCGAACGAAGCGGCGATCTTTTTCGACAAGCACGACGAGACGTGGATCAACTATTTTCTCTATCGCTGTTTCCACGAAGTCTTTCCCGCCGTCGAGCGAGAGGCGTACGGTCAGATGTTTCTCGATCTGGCGCTCGATTACTTCTGCGTGCGCAGCCTGTGCGCGCTGTTGGCGAACGACGTCGAGCTGGACGAGGACGCCGTGGCCGCGCTGTTCGCCGCCTGGTATCGGAGCAAGAGGCGCCTCGGTCGCGACGACCATGTCGATCCGCTGCTGGTCGGCTTTTCCCTGATTTCGCGCGAAGCGGCCTAAGACGGCGCGCGAGATGAAGAAGCCCACCATGCAAGCGACCGGCTGCCGAATCCGGAACGATCGCGTCGCGATCGACTACCGCGATACCTATCGCTTCTTCAAGAGCCGCGCGGCGAGCGGCCGGGACAAGGTCGTCCAGGTGCTTTATCAGGACGACAACCCGGCGCTCGCGCACGCGCGCGCGCAGGCCGAGCTGGACATGCTGCTGTCGTCGATCGAGTTCGACGGGCGGGCCGTGCTCGATATCGGATGCGGCAACGGCAGGCTGGCCGACGGTGTCATCGACCGGGTCGCCTATTACTTCGGCGTCGATCTCGTCGCCGAATTCGTCGACGACGCGAAGCGGTCGCTGAAGGTGCGCGGCGTGCCGGACGATCGTTACGGATTTCGCGCCGCGCCGTGCTCCGGCCGCGTGATCGCCGAACTCGCGCGTGCGCGGCGGTTCGACGTGTTCCTGATGTCCGGCGTATCGATTTATCTGAATGACGGCGATTTCGCCGACTGTCTGACGAGCATCGCCCGCGCAATGGAGCCGGGCGGCGTGCTCTATTTGCGGGACCCGATCGAGATGTTCGATACGCGGCTGACGCTGCGCAACTTCGCATCGTCGACGCTGGCTGCGGACTACAGCGTGATATATCGCGGCGCGGTCGATTATCTGGGGATGATCGGAAGCAATTTCGACGGGACGTTCGACGTCGGTCCGTTGACGCCGATGTATCGCGACGCGGATCTGAACGGGCGGCTCAGCACGAAGCAGCACTACATCGTAATCCGGAAATCATGAACGACACGCTAATCTGCTTTGACCTGGACGGCACGTTGAGCAAACAGGAGATCCTTCCGGAGATCGCAGCAGTGGTGGGAATAACGAACGAAATCGCCGCGCTGACGCAGGCGACCATCCAAGGGGTCATTTCGTTCGACATGTCGTTCAAGCTGCGCGTCAGGCTCCTTCGGGACGTGAATCCCGCGACGATCAGCGCGCATCTCGCCGAGACGATCGAGATCAACGAGTGCATCGTGCAATACATGCGGGATCGTGACGACGCCGACTACGCGATCGTCACGGGCAATCTGGATTGCTGGATTCGGGACCTCGTCGACCCGCTCGGCGTGCCGTGCTTCAGTTCCGTGGCGGACGTCAAGGACGGTCGGCTGAACGGCGTCAAGTACCTGATGAGAAAAGACGAGCCGGTCGCCGCGCTGCGCCGCTCGTATCGCCGGATCATCGCGGTGGGGGACGGCGAAAACGACATCGCGCTGTTTCGTCACGCCGACGTAAAGATCGCGTTCGGCGGCGTGCACGAGCCGTCGCTGAATCTGATGAATCACGCGGACTACATCGTTTATTCGAGCAGGTCGCTATGCAAACTATTAAGCATGCAGTGATACCGTGCGCCGGCGTGGGCTCCCGGCTCAATCGCGGGATACCGAAGTCGCTGACCGAAATCGGTGGAACCACGCTGCTCGCGCGCACGTTGCGCGCGCTCGCCGACGTGCCGAACGTGTTCGTGATCGTCGGCTATCAGAAGGAACGCGTGATTCAAGAGGCATTGCGCCATCGCAACGACCTGGTGTTCGTTCCGAACGAATACTTCGATCGCACCAACACGCTTTACAGCGTCAAGCTCGCGAGCCGCCTGATCGACGACGATTTCCTGCTGGTAGACGGCGACGTGGTGTTCTGCCCGATATCGTTCGAACTGCTGCTGACCAGCTTGTCCCGCAGCGACGGGCCGGCTGTCGGCTACAGCCGCAGGACCACCGACGACGGGGTCCGGATGACATTGACGAGACAGCTCGACGGCGTCGCGTGCGCCGGCTTTCATCGGGGCGCGGGCGATTGCGAGTGGACCGGCATCGCGAGACTGAACAACGGCGTGCTGCGGCGCGACGCGCTGTTCGTCTACGAAACGATCGACACGACCACGCCGGTGCCGGCGTTCGAAGTCGATTCGATGGACATCGATACGCCGGCCGATCTCGCCGTCGCGCAACGACTATATGACAGGCCATGAATCCGAAGAAGAAAGTGCGGTTCCTGTTTCAGGCCGCGAGCCATTGGTACTGCTATGCGTCGGTCTACGACGCGTTCCGGCGCGATGAACGCTATGACACATCGATCGTCGCACTGCCGTACGTCAGGAACGGCAGGCAGATCGGCATGCCGTCATGGTCTTTTCTTTCTGAACAGAACGTGCCTTTCGTGCATTTCGAGAACTACGATCCGGTGCTCGACGCGCCGGACGTCGCGTTTCTGCACAATCCCTATGACGAGACCCGTTCCGACGCCTATCACGCGAAGGCGCTGCACGCGCGCGGCGTCCGGATCGCCTATATTCCATACGGGCCGGACATGGGCGGGGGCGCGGCGAACTGCCGCTTTCAGTATCGGATGGAGACGCACGCGCTCGCATGGAGAATCTTCGCGCGCTCGGAGCAGCATCGGAAACGCTTCCAGCAGTATCTTCCGGGCAGCATCCGACGCGTCGTCGCGACCGGTCATCCGAAGCTCGATCAGTCGTATCGCGCGTCGCCTGGCAATCCGCTGACCGCGCGCGTCGGCAACCGGACGGTCGTGCTGTGGAACCCGCATTTCTCGGTGGGTTTTCCCGCCGGTCTGCGCTGGTCGACGTTCGACCGCTATCTCAAGTGCTTCTGCGATTTGAGCGCGCGACGAGACGACGTCGCGATCGTCTTGCGTCCTCATCCCAATCTCTTCGATCTGCTGACGCTGACCGCCGAGGGCGCCGCGGTCACGCGCGCCGTGATGGCTTTTTCGCAAATGCGCGAAAACTTCGTGATCGATCAGTCGCCGTTATATCGACACGCGTTTGAAGCGTCGCATGCGTTGATTACGGACACGAGCTCGCTGATGTACGAGTATCTCGCCTGCGACAAGCCGATCCTTCACCTCGAATGCGAAGGAGGCGCGGGCCTCAACGCGGACGCCGAGCGCATGATGAAGAGCTTGGCGCGCGCGCGCTCGGAGCGCGAGATTCTCGATTTCGTCGACGCCGTCGCGGCGGGTCGCGACGAGAAGCGCGCGAAACGGCGGCGCATGATCGCCGACGTTCTCGGCGTACGCGACGGCGGGAACGGTCATCGCATCAAACAGGCGATCGACGAATCCGATCTATGGGCATGAAGAACGCGCGGGCTTCGTGTCGCGAGCGGCGACGCGGCATCGCGTTTTCCCGCGCGAATCGAAGGCAAGGAATTTAAGTCGGCGGGGAATTGCGACGCCTAGTTCCTGTGGGGCGACGGCAGTTGTCCCGTTTGCAAAACTTCAATCTCACACAGGAAATCGACATGCTTAGTCTGCATACCAATATCGCATCGTTGCGCATTCAAGGCGCGCTCGCGAACTCCCAGGCAAGCCTGACCACGTCGATGACCCGTCTCGGTACGGGCTATCGCATCAATTCGGCGGCCGACGACGCCGCGGGGCTGCAGATCGCGACGCGTCTGCGCGCGCAGCACAGAGGCATGGAAGTGGCGCGGGACAAGAACGCAAGCAATGCGACGTCGATGCTGCAAACGGCAGAGGGCGCGTTCGCCGAAGTGGAGAACATCGTCCAGCGCATGAAGGATCTCGCGACGCAGGCCGCGGATTCGAGCTACACGCAACCCGACCGCGACGCGATGCAGAAGGAATACGATGCGCTCGGCAACGAGCTCATCAACATCATCGGCAACACGTCGTACGGCGGCGAAAAGCTGTTCGCGCAGGCGAACGGTTCGGGCGGCGCCGGCGCCGGCAAGCTGACGAAGGAGATGAAATTCCAGATCGGCAACACGTCGGGCGAAGTGATGACGCTGGACGTGTCGAAGGCGCTGGAAGCAGTGACGAAGGCGTTCGGCGACATTTCGGCCGTGTTCAAGGCGGGTGCGTCGGGCGTGTCCGGCGGCGGCAAGGACATCGCCGCGACGCAGGACGCGAACGCGATGCTGGAGAAGCTGTCCGCCGCGCTCGACTCGGTCGGCGGCATTCGTGCGGAGATCGGCGCGGGGCAGAACCGGCTCGACCACGTGCGCGCGAACCTGGCGAACATGTCCAGCAATACGAAGGATGCCGAAGGCAGCATCCGCGACGTCGACTATGCGAGCGAAGCGGCGAACCAGGCCAAGCTGACCATCCTCCAGCAAGCCGGCGGCTCGATGCTCAAGCAAGCGAGCCAGATGAGCCAGCTCGTGCTGTCGCTGCTGCAGTAAGCGCGGGAACGCGTGGCGATCGCGCGCTGACGGCGCGATCCTGGCCGCCGACGCCGCTCCGACGAGCGAGCGCCGGCGGTTCCCGCTGCGCCGACGCGTCCGGCGCGCGCGCATCGGCCGTCATGCGCGGCTCGTCACGCAAACGGGCGGACGCGGCCTGATTTTTTCTGAAAACGCCGGAGCGTACGGACGCGCATCCGGCGTTCGGCGCTAGCATGGCCGCACGGTCGGCTGCGGCGCGGCGGCGTTCGGTCGCCGTCGCTTCCGGCTCGGTGCGTGGTCGAAGGTTTCCGGCGGCAATTCGGTTATCTAACGAAATGCGTCCGGTCTTTTGCCGCGCGCTGCCGGCGGCCGGTTTGACGCACGCGTCGTTGCGCATCCGGCAATGCGAATCCGAACGGACATGACAGAACAAGCGGTGAAATTTCATGCAATTGGCTATCGGCATATTCCTGGTACTGGGCGGCGTATTCGGCGGTTTCATCCTGCATGGCGGCGCGCTGAGCAGCATCTGGCAGCCGACCGAAATTCTCATCATTCTCGGCGCGGCGTCGGGGGCGCTCGTGATGGGCAATCCGCGCAGCGTGCTGATCGAGATGGGCGTGCAGATCAAGAAGGTCATTGCCCGCAAGGGAAACGGCACTGAGTTTCAGCGAGAGTTGCTGCTGATGCTGTACGAACTGCTCGAGATGGTGCGTGACGGCGGATTGAAGGCGCTCGATCAGCATGTGGAAGAGCCGCGCGAAAGCGAACTCTTTCAGAAATACCCGATGATCCTCGCGCAGCCGCAATTGATCGCGTTCATCGTCGACAATTTCCGGCTGATGGCGATGGGGCGCATCACGCAGCACGAGCTCGAGAGCATGCTCGATCAGGAACTCGAAGCAATCGAAGGCGAATTGATGCAGCCGTCGCGATCGTTGTCGAAGGTCGCCGAGGCGATGCCCGGATTCGGCATTCTGGCGGCCGTGCTTGGCATCGTCACAACGATGGCCAATATTGGCGGAAACGTATCCGAAATCGGCTTGCAGGTGGCGGCCGCGATGGTCGGCACGTTCATCGGCATCCTGCTTTGCTACGGCGTGCTGGAGCCGCTCGCGAGCGCGATGGTCCATCGCGTCAACAGCGAGATGTCGGCGTTCGAGTGCGTGAAGGTAGTGTTGTGCGCACAGGTGGCCGGCAAGCCGACGCTGCTTGCCGTCGACGCCGGCCGCAAGCTGATCCAACTGGACGTGAAGCCCAGCTTCTCGAAGCTGGAATCGTGGATCGGCGACATTTGACGTCGGCGCGGAGACGCATGCAATGAATCCGAATAGAGATGCCGGACACGGACCGACGATCATCAAGCGCGCGGGCAGGCATCACGAGGAAGGCGGTGGCGGCGCGTGGAAGGTGGCGTTCGCGGACTTCACGCTCGCGCTGATGGCGCTTTTCATGGTGCTGTGGGTGATGAGCATGACGCCCGAAGACGAGCGCAGGCGCGTTGGGGCGGAGATCGAGGGCAAGCCTATCTTCGAAGGGGGCGTTGGCATTTTCGAGCAACGCAGTCGCAAGCTGGTGCTCGTTCCTCACGACGAGTTGCCGCGCGGACGCGCGACCGAGCCCGCCGACGCGAAGGAGCGCGACGACACGATCGATACGTTGGAAGCGCGCCGCAAGCTGGCCGCGCGCATTCTCGCGGAGGCGAATGCGCTCGGCATGGACGGAAATGTCGACGTCGCGATCAACGACGACGGCGTGCGCGTCACGATCCACGACTCCGGCGAAAAAGGCATGTTCGCGCGCCGCAGCGACGTGCTCGACCTGCAGTTCGACGCGTTGCTAAAAGCGCTCGCGCCGGTGCTGTCGTCGGTGACCAACAAGCTCGTGATCGTCGGACATACCGATGCGACTCAATATGCCGGCGCCAGTGTGTTCAGCAACAACTGGAGCTTGTCGAGCCGCCGCGCGTTGCGCGCCCGTCAGGCGTTGATCGACGGCGGGCTCGGCGAGCCGCAACTGTTCCAGGTGTCCGGCATGGGCGACAGTATACCGGCTGTGCCGGACGATCCGAGCCACGACGTGAACCGTCGGGTCGAGCTGCTGTTGCTGACGAGCCAGGCGGCGGACACCTGGAGCCGCATGCTGCGCAGCAACGGAGTCGATGCGCGCCCGAGCGCCGACGGCTTCGGACTCGACGTCGGCCGTCCGGCGAGCGCCGCGCCGACGCATTGAAGCCTATCGCGGCGGCTGCGTCGATTCGCGGCCGGAGCTTCATCGGCGACGACGCGGACGCGGCGTTCGTTTCGGAGACCGAGACGTTCGCCGGGCCGTTATGAACGTTGCGCGAAGAACGCCCGTTTCGTTCCCCTCCAGCGTCCACGGCGCTGTTTGCCCGGATCGTCTCGATCCGGGCTTTTTTACGCGCATGTCCGCTCGAATCGGATCGTGACGGCGCCGGTCCGGCGATCGAGCGCTGCCTCGGATGGGCGGCATGTGCCGCCCGTCGACGAGGGGCGTGCGAGCGCTGTTTGCCGGAATGCGCAGAAACCGCGTCCGGCGAATGGCGCGCGGCAAACAGAGAGGGGGAGGCGGAAGCGATTTCGGTTTTCGGCATCGTCGAACGCGGCGCCTAAAGCGTCGGCCGGAGTTCGCGGTTGCACGGGCTTCGCGCAAGCCTCGGCGCCGGGTGTCCGGCCCGTCGCGGCGCGGTTTTTTTGCTCGCGCTCTATCGCTCGCCGCTTGCGTCCACGGAACGCGTCACGCGTCACGCCAGCGAACCGATCACGCTGACTTCCCGCTGTTCCGGAATCTCGTTGTAGGACAGCACCCGCAGCCCCGGCGCCAAGAGGCGTGCATAGCGGCCGAGCAGCGGCCGCAACTGTGGAGGCACGACGAGGATCGGCGCGGCGCCGAGCGATTTCATCCGTTCCCTGACGCCGGGCAGGGCGGTCTGAAGGTTCGCCAGCACGTGAGGCGCAATCGCGAAGTTGTCGAGCGCCACCTTGCCGGCCTGTTGCGCCTGGCTGAGCGTCGTCAGCAACAGACCTTCCAGTTCGCCGGCGAGGTTGAACACGGCGATTTCCGTCCGTGCGCCGACGATGTCCGTGACGATGTGCTGCCGCAGCGCGCAACGGACTTCCGCGGCGAGCAGGATCGGATCGGTGGTCGCTTCCGCGTTGTCGAGCAGCGCGGAGGCGATCGGCACGATCGGTTTCAGCGATACGTTTTCGGTCAGCAGCGCGCGCATCACTTTGCGGATCAGGTTGTACGTCATGGCCTTTTCCAACGCTTCCTGCAGACGCGGGGCCGCCTGCCCGAGGCGTTGCATCAGCGCGGCGACGTCGTCGTGCGTGAAGATTTCCCCGAGCTGGTCGCGCAGGAGCTTGTCCACGTGCGTCGCGATCACCGATGCGCCGTCGACCACCTGATAGCCCAATCCCAGCGCATGCGCTTTCGCGTCCGGCTGAATCCACGTCACCGCCATCCCGTAGGCCGGATCGCACGCCGGAATGCCGTCGAGCTCCCCGTAAACGGTCGGCGACGGAATCGCCATCAGGCGGTCCGCGTGAAGCTCGGCGCGCGCGATCTCGACGCCGTTCATCAGGATCGCATAGTACGACGGGGGCAGTCCGAGATCGTCGCGTACGGTGATGAACGGAATCAGAAAGCCCATCGCGCTGCTCAGACTGCGCCGCATGCCGTCCATCCGGCGTCGCAATGGCGAGCCTTGCGCGGGGTCGATCAAATCGACCAGCCGATAGCCGACGCGCACCGCGAGCGCGTCGACGTGGCCGATATCGTCCCAGTCGGGTTCGTTCGGCTTGGCCTCGTGCAGCGCGGTCTCGAGCGCCTGCACCTGCGCGTCGTCATCGCCTTGCGGCCGCCACTTGCCGGCTCGCCACGCGACATAGCCGAGCAGGATCGCGAAGCCGCCGAACGGCAGCCACGGCATGCCGGGAATCATCGCGAGGATCAGCAGCACGGCGGCGCCGCTGTACAGCACCTCCGGCGACGCCAGCATCTGCCGGCCGACCTGCTGCTCGAAGTTGCCCGAATCGCTGACGCGCGTCACGATGATCGCCGCGGCCGCGGCGAGCAGCAACGACGGTATCTGTGCGACGAGGCCGTCGCCGATCGTCAGCAGCCCGTAGCGCTGGAACGCTTCGGCGAAGCTCAGGCCGTGAATCAGCATGCCGATCGCGAGTCCGCCCAGCACGTTGATGAGCAGAATCAGGATGCCGGCGATCGCGTCGCCGCGCACGAACTTCGATGCGCCGTCCATCGCGCCATAGAAGTCGGCTTCCGTCGTCACCTCGCGACGCCGCGTCTGCGCCTGCTCCTGATTGATGAGCCCGGCGTTGAGATCGGCGTCGATCGCCATTTGCTTGCCCGGCAGCGCATCCAGCGTAAAGCGCGCAGACACTTCCGAAATCCGCTCGGCGCCCTTCGTCACGACGACGAAGTTGATAATCATCAGGATGACGAAAACCACGAGACCGACCACGAAACTGCCGCCGATCACCACTTTGCCGAACGCCTCGATGACGTGGCCCGCTGCGTCCGTCCCCTCGTGGCCCTTCAGCAGCACGACGCGCGTCGACGCGACGTTGAGCGTGAGCCGCATCAGCGTGGTGGCGAGAATGATGGTCGGGAATACCGAGAATTCGAGCGGCCGCCTGACCGAGACGCTTACCAGGATCACGACCACCGCGAGGACGATGTTGAACGTGAACAGCAGGTCCAGAAGCCACGGCGGAAGCGGCAGGATGATCATCGACAGCACGGCCAGCAGCAACGCCGGCGTCGCGTACTGGTACTGCCGCAGGTCGGCGGCCAGACGAGAGAGTTTGCTCATGGTGATTGCACTTTGGCGAGAGAGTCCGGAATGGGGACGGCGACGGGCCGGTCGGGGCGCAGGCCGCGGCGTCCCTCCTGGAAGGCCTTCAGTTGCAGGACATAGGTCAGCACCTGTGCGACGGCGCGGTACAGCGCAGACGGGATCTGCTGATTGACCTGGCTCGTGTAATAGATCGCCCGCGCGAGCGGCGGCAGACTCACCACTTCGACGCCGTGCGCGTCGGCGAGCCGGCGGATCACGAGCGCCATGTCGTCGACGCCCTTGGCGATGACGAACGGCGCATCGGCGCGCGCGGCGTCGTATTTGAGCGCGACGGCGTAGTGAGTCGGATTGACGATCACCACGTCGGCGCCCGGCACCGTCTTCGACAGCGCGCGCTGCGCCGCCTGCCGCTGCAACTGGCGGATGCGGCCGCGCACTTCGGGCCGGCCTTCGTTGTTCTTGTGCTCGTCCTTGACTTCCTGCTTGGTCATCCGCTGCCCGCGCATGAAGACGAAGCGCTGAAACGGCACGTCCATCGATGCGAACGCCAGAATCACGAGCGCGAGCGTCATCGCGCCGTCGACGAACAGGCGCGCGCCGTGCGCGATGGCTTCGGGCAGCGGCAACGCCTGCAGGCGCAGGAACGCGGGAAGCGTGGAGGCGCTCACGTGCCAGAGCACCGCGATGATCGCGAACGCCTTGGCGGCCGATAGCGCGAACGTGCCGTAATGGCGCGCGGACACGAGCTTGCCGAGATTCGCGCGCGGGCTCATCCGGCTCAGTTTCGGTTTGAAGTTCGCGCTCGCGAACACCCATCCGCCGGGAAACAGCGAGCCCGCGATCACCAATGCCGGAATGACGAAGAACGGCGCGAGCATCTTGACGAACAGCATGACGGGAATGGCCATCATGGCTGACGACGCGCCGTCGCGAGAGCCGTTTGCGAGAACGGCCGCAAACAGCGTGCGGAAATCGGCGAGCCAAGACGGCGACAGCGCGAGCAGCACCTTCATCGAGATCAGCACGCCGATTGCGGTCGACAGATCGCGCGAGCGCGGGATCTGCCCTTGCTTGCGCGCTTGCTTCAGCTTCTGCTGCGTCGCGCGCTCGCTTTTGTCGCCGGAATCTCGGTCAGACATGACGTGCGCTCAGGTAGCGGTCCAACAGCTCCAGTACGTGCTGGGTCAGACGGACATAATGGTCCGGCAGATGCGGCAGCATGTAACCGAGCATGAGCAGGCCGAACACCGTCGTGATCGCGAAGCCGAGCGAAAACAGGTTGATGCCGGGCGTCGCGCGGGACAGATAGCCCTTGCCGATCTGCAGGACGAGCGTGGCGAAGACGATCGGCGCCGCGAGGAGCGTCGTCGACGCGAACAGCCAACCGACCTGGTACAGCAACGGCTTGAGCGACAGCAGGTCGACCGGCGAGCCGACGGGCCAGACGCGGAAGCTCGTATAGAGGATCTGCGTCACCACCAGGTGCGCGTCGATCGAGAAGAACAGCAGCATGTAGACGACGAGCAGCACGCTCGAGATCGCATCCGACGAGGTTCCGTTGAGCGGATCGTTCATCACGGCCATCGCGAGGCCCATCTGCGACGCGATCAGATAGCCGAGCATCATGAAGATCGCGAGCGTGAAATGGAGCATCGTGCCGAACAGCAGGCCGATCAGGATCTGCTCGGCCGCGACGAGCGCGCCCCGCGCCGAGAACGCGGCGACCTCGACCGGCGCGACGGCGGGCAGCGCCACGACGGCGAGCAAGAGCGACAGCATGACGCGCGCGCGCAGCGGCACGGTGCTTTCGCCGATGATCGGCGCGGCGCTGAGCGCGGCGAGAATTCGGCAGAACGGCCACCAGATGCGGGACAGCATCTCGGGCGCGGCGGACATGAGCGCTTCCACGGCGTCAACCCGCGAGCTGCGCCGCGCGGGTGAAGATGGCGACGCAATAGTCCATCAGCGTCTGGACGAGCCAGTGGCCGGCGAACACGAGCACGCCGAGCGTCGCCAGCAGACGGGGCAGGAAGCTGAGCGTCTGCTCGTTGATCTGCGTGGCGGCCTGGAACAGCGCAACGACGAGGCCGATCACGAGGCCCGGCGCGATGATGAGCGCAACCATCACGACGATGATGCGAATGGCGTTGCCGACGAGTTCGACGGCGAGATCCGGGGTAAGCATCGATCAGTAGGCCTGGATACTGGTCGCGAGCGTATCGACGGTGAGCGTCCAGCCGTCCACCAGCACGAACAGCAGGAGCTTGAGCGGCAGCGAGATGACGAGCGGCGACAGCATCATCATCCCCATCGCCATCAACGTCGACGCGACCACGAGGTCGATGATGAGGAACGGCAGGAACAGCATCGAGCCGATTTGAAACGCCGTCTTCAGCTCGCTCAGCATGAACGCGGCGGCCTTGACGACGAACGCGTGGTCTTCCGGCCGCGCGAGGTCCTTTTCTCCGGCGAGTCGGGCGATCTGTTCGAGGCTCGCCCTGCTCGTCTGCGCCAGCATGAAGCGCGACAGCGGCTGTTGCGCGCGATCGACGGCCTCGCGGAACGTGATCTTGTCCAGATCGTACGGCTCGATCGCGTTGCGCCAGACGTCGAGGCCGACGGGGCGCATGACGAGCAGGGTCAGCAGCAGCGCCACGCCCGCGACGACGCGGGTGGGCAGGCCCTGCTGCAAGCCGAGCGCTTGCCTGAGCAAGGCGAGCACGATTACGAAACGCAGGAAGCTCGTCGTGACGATCGCGAGCATCGGGAGCAGCCCGAGCAGCGTCATGAACAGCAGGATTTGCGTCTTGACGCTGTAGTCGCGCGGCAGGCCGAGCGATTCGACGGGTAGCGCGAGCGGGTCGGCGGCCGCGGGCAGCGCGACGGCCGCCAGCACGAACGCGAGCGTGAGCGCGAGCGCGGCGCGCGGAAGCGACCGTCGCCGCGTCATGGCGCGAAGTCGCCGAGTTGCTCGAGGTCGAGCAGCTTGAGCCCGTAGTTGTCGCCCGACACCACGACCTCCGCGTGGCCTACCGCCGTTCCGTTGATCTTGATCAGCAGCGGCTCGCCCGCGAGGCGGTCGAGCTCGAGCACCGAGCCTTCCTCGATCGCCATCAGCTCGGCGAGCGTGATCGTCGCGCTGCCGACTTCGAGCGTCAGCTGCACGGGAATTTTCGCGAGCAATTGCATCGGATCGCGCCGCGGCCGTTCGATGGCGTCGGCGGGCGAGTCGGACGCTTCGGGGGCGAGATCGTCGAGCAGGACATCGAGATCGGGTTGATCGGTGGGTTCCATGCGTTACTCCGTAGGTTCAAAGGACGTGAGGCACAGCTTGCCGTTGTGTTCGACGATCGACGCCGAATAGAGCTGCGAGTCGCCGGCCAGCACACGGGCGTTCGCGTGCAGTCTCACCGGCAGCACGCTGCCCGGCTTCAGACGGAGCAGGTCGCCGAACGGTATCTGCCGCTCCATCAACTGGGCGGTGAGCCTGATGCGCAGCGCGCCGGCGAGCGGGCGCGGCCGTTTGCGCGCGGGCGCGCCGCGCCGCTGGCCGGCCGTCAGGCCTGCGAACAGACGCTGCTGCCAGCCTTCGTCGAGCGCGAACTGGATTTCGCCGACCGTGCGCCGCAACGCATCTTCCACGCCGCACGCCACGAACAGGGCGGGATGGCGCGAATGCTCGGCCGCACGCGGAATGGGCGCGTCATCGGCGCGCGTCGCGGCGGGGTCGATGCAATGCGCGGCGACGCGAACGAGATCCGTCGCGACCTTGCGTGCGAATCGGCGTTCGGTGGCGGTCTCGGCGGCTTCGGCGGCTTCGGCGATCGACGCGGCTTCTGCATTTCCGGCGGCGGCTTCGGCGGTTCCGGAATGCGATGCGGTTTCGGCGTCCGCTGCGTTCGCGGCGTCAGGACGCGAAAGCGCGTCGTCGGCGTCCGGCGCATCGGCGTCCCGTTCGTTCGCCGCCGCGTCGCCGCCGTCGGCCGACGGCGGGGCGGCGGGCGCTTGCGCCCGGTTCGCGCCGCGCGTTGCCGGCGTCACGCAGCGGCCATACCGCAAGTCGAGCAGCGTCAACAGCAACCCGCGCTCGAGATGCACGCCGATCACGGCGCCGCCCATTGACTGCCGCTGCCACGCCCATGACTCGACGGCCGGCGCATGCGTCGTGAACGCCACGCGGCCGATCTTCAGGGACGAGCCGTTGCATCGGCTCACGCACGTTTCGAGAAAGTGCGCGAGCCGATGCCCGAGCTCGACGCCGAACGCGTCGAGCAGATGCGTGGGGCGGCCCAGCATGCGCGGATCGATCGTCTTGCAGCGCGCGGACTTGCTTGAATGAATAGCCATCGGTTTCGGTTCCCGCTTGGGTCCTTTTTTAAAACGGCAGTTTTTCGGCGCTTTCCCGGAAAGCGCCGAAAAACGACGGCTGCCGTCCGATTCGGAGGGCGTGGAAATTAAAAGAAGAGATTGCTTAAAAATAACCGGGCGCACCGCTTGAAGGTCGGCATCTGAAGAAATGACGAATCAATGCGATCGGCCGGCTATTTATTGATTAACCGATGCGAAGGATGAATCTAAATCGAATCGAAAAATCACGTGCGGTATTTTTATTCGATTGCCGGAACGGTGCGAGTGAATTGTTCGCAATGCGGCGCAGCCGCCATGAAAAGTCGCGAATTCACGTGAACGCGTTGTTTTGCGCCGCGACGCATCCCTTGCGGGACGGGCCTCACGCGCGAATCCCGCCGGCGGCGGCGCGCCGTCTCCGCTCGCCGCGCGCCTGCCGTCAAAAACACCGTAGCGGATTTTTCACGCGATATGAGCGTTGTTCAGCGTTATTCGGTAGTGTCCGATATGGGCGTGCGCCAGAATCATTCCGGTATCGAGGCGACGTATTCCGTTTCACGTAACGGATGCATCGGCGAATGAATTGCAAGTGTTTCATTGGTGTCAGGTCGTTGTCGACGGCGTCGCCGAATTCAATCCCAATATAGAGCCAATCATGGAACCGATCGAACAGGTGACTGCGGAATTGCGCAGTCAAATGGCGGAACTCGGGCGTCAGGCGAGCGCCGCGGTCTTGCCGGCCGCCGAGCGCGGGCGCGTCGCCGATGACGTGAATTTCGCGAGCGTGTTCTCTCGCGCCGTCGGCGACGTCGACAGCAAGCAGACGTTCGCCGCCGAAAAAATGTCCGACGTCGACAGCGGCAGAAGCGACGACCTGATCGGCGCGATGCTGGCGAGCCAGGAGGCGAGTCTGTCGTTCTCGATGCTGACCCAGGTGCGCAACAAGCTGACTGCCGCGATGGACGATCTGCTGAAGATGCAGATCTGAATACGCCTATTCCGTACTTCTAGAAAGGTCAATCAGTGCTCGCAAGACTCAAAGCGGCGGTCGCGAGCCGGCTGCCCGCGTCTCTTTCAGTCGCGCTGCCGTCTCCGGCCACGCTGTCCAAGCTGATGCCGGTCGCCGTGCTGGCGATCGCGCTCACCGCGCTGGCGACGGCTTATCTGCGTTACGACGAGGCCAACTACAAGCCCGTGTTCGGCGCGCGCGAGCCCGTGCAGCTCGGCCAGCTCGCGTCCGTGCTGGACGGCGAGCGCATCCCGTATCGCATTCACCCGGATACCGGGCAAGTGCTCGTGTCGCGCGCCGATCTGGCCCGGGCGCGGATGATTCTGGCCGCGAAGGGCGTCACGGGCCAGCCGGCGCCGGGACTCGAACAGATCGATCGCGACGATCCGCTCGGCACGAGCCAGTTCGTGCAGGACGTGCGCTTTCGGCGCGGGCTGGAAAGCGAGCTGGCGCAGAGCATCATGACGATGGAGGCCGTCGAGAAGGCGCGCGTGCATTTGTCGATCGCGAAATCGTCGTCGTTCGTGATGATGGACGGCGAGAAAAGTTCGGCGTCGGTCATGCTGACGCTCAAGCCCGGACGGCGGCTCGGCAAGGAGCAGATCGCGGCGATCCTCAACCTGGTCGCGGGCAGCGTGCCGAACCTCGCGCCGTCGCGGGTCTCGGTGGTCGATCAGACGGGCGCGTTCCTGTCCGCCCGGGTCGATCTCGACGACGACTTCGGCGACAGCAACGACGCCGCGGCGCGATTCCGCGACGAAACGATCCGCAGCGTCCAGGACCTGCTCGCGCCGACGCTGGGGATCGACAACTTCCGCGTCAGCGTGACCGCGGCGGTCAACAACGATCGGGTCGAAGAGATGCGCGAGCAGTTCGGCGAGGCGCCGAAGGTGACCAACGAGGCGACGCGCGACGAGCAGAACCGCGACCGGATCGCGCTCGGCGTGCCGGGTTCGCTGAGCAATCGCCCCGTCGATGCGCCTGCCTCGGCGCCGCAGGCGGACGGCGGCGTCCAGCGTCACGCGACGACGCGCCAGTACGCGTACGACCGCAACGTGACGCAGATCAAGCACAGTCGCGGACGCCTCGAAAAGCTGAGCGTCGCCGTCGTGCTGAACAACGCGGTGTCGCCCGCCAAGGGCAAGCCGTGGTCCGCGGAGCAACTCGCGCATATCGAGCAGATCTTGCGAAACGGGCTCGGCGTCGACGCGCAGCGCGGCGATCAGCTCGTCGTGTCGTCGCTCGACTTCCCCGCGCCGAACGCGCCCGAACCGTGGTGGCGCGAACGCGAAACCCTCGAGCAAGGCGGCTGGTACGTCGCGTATGCGATCGGTGCGTTGCTGCTGTACCTGCTGGTCGCGCGGCCGCTGCTGCGGACGCTGCAGCAGTGGGCCGGACACCGGTACGGGCGCGGCGCCGCGTCGCCGGCCGTCGGGGCCGCCGCGGCGCCGGCGCTCGCGGGCGGCTCGGCGTCCGCCGGCAGGGCGGGCGAGCCGGGCGCGTCCGATGCGGCGTTGCCGGATGGCCGGCCGCGTCTCGCGAGCGTGATGCCTTTTCTCGACGACGTTGAACTGCCGCCTGCCGACTCCGGCGTCGAAGTGTTGACCGATCATCTGCGCACGCTATCGCAGAAGGCGCCGGAGCGCGTCGCGGAAGTCGTTAAACAATGGATACGAAGCAATGGAAACGCCAGTAGCTGAGATCAACGCGCCCGGCTCGATCGAGCAGGCCGCCATCGTCTTGCTGAGCATCGGCGAAGAGCGCGCGGCCGACGTGCTGCGCTGCCTGTCGCGACCCGAATTGCTGAAGATCACGCAGGTGATGTCCGGCATGGGCGGTGTCAAGGTCGACGCAGTCAGGACGGCGCTGCAGCGCTTCTTCGATCAGTATCGCGAACAGAGCGGGATTCACGGCGCGTCGCGCATGTACCTGCAGCGCGCGCTGGATCTCGCGCTCGGCCACGACATCGCGAACACGGTGCTCAACAGTCTCTACGGCGGCAGCATCCGCTCGAAGATGGCGCGGCTGCAATGGGTGTCCGCGCGCTGGCTCGCGGACCATATCGTGAACGAGCACGTACGGGTGCAGGCGCTGTTCGTCGTGTTCCTGCCGCCTGCGCAGGCATGCGAAGTGATCGAAGCGCTGCCCGCGGAGACGCGCGACGTGATCCTCTTCAACGTCGCGCAGCTCGATGAAGTCGAGCACGCGCTGCTCGTCGAGCTCGAGGAACTGATCGAGCTCTGCCTGCAGAACTTGGAGCGACAGGGCGCGAGCGTCGAAGGCGTCCGGCAGGCCGCCGAAATCGTCAACCGGCTGCCGGGCGACCGGATGCGGATGCTCGAACTGCTGCGCGCGCACGATCCCCGCGTGGCGGCCGCAATCGAGACGAGCATGTACCGCTTCGCCATCCTATCGCGTCAGAGCGATATCGCAATCGCCCGGATCATCGACGTGGCGCCGCTCGAGCAATGGGCGATCGCGCTCAAGGGCGCCGATCCGGACGTGCTCGCGGCGTTGCAGCGCGCGATGCCGCGTCGCCAGATCCAGGCGTTCGACGACGTGATCCGCCGCGCCGGACCGGTGCCGGCGGCGCGCGTCGAGCAAGTGCGCGCGGGCATCATGGCGCAGGTCAAGGGGCTCGCTGACGCCGGCGAGATCGAATTGCGGCTCGTCGAGGAGGATGTGGTCGCGTGAGGACATATCTGCCGTACCGGTTTCCGCCGCTGACGGTTGCGTTGCGACGCGCGGCGTCGCCGCCGCCTGCGTCCGGCGACGCCGACGCGCCGCTGCGCACCGGCTTCGACGATGGCTTCCGTCAGGGCATGGAGCGCGGTTATCACGCCGGGTTCGAGCGCGGCGAAGCCGATGGGCGCGCGCAAGGCCGCGATGCCGGTCGCGATGCGGGAACGCAGGAAGCGCGCGCGGCGGCCGAAGTCCGGTTCGCCGGGCTCGCGCAGACGATCGACACGATGCTCGAAGGGCTGCGTCGCATGCAGGACGATTATCAGACCGCGCGCCGCACCGAACTGGTGGATCTCGTCGCGAAGGTCGCGAAGCGGGTGGTCCGGTGCGAGCTGGCGCTGCAGCCCGCTCAACTGCTGTCGCTGATCGACGAAACGCTCGGTGCGATGCCGGCCGCCGTTGACGCACCGCAGATCTATCTGAATCCCGACGAGCACGCGCGTCTCGTCGAATTGCTGCCCGAGCACGCGCAGCGCTGGACGCTTCTCGCCGATGCGCGGCTGGAGCCGGGCGAATGCCGGGTGCGGCTCGGCGACCACGAGGCCGACGCCGGCTGCCGGCATCGGCTCGACGCGTGCGTCGAGCAAGTCCGCGCGCAACTGCTCGGCGCGCCCGACGGCGGCGATGCGGCCGGCGCCGCGCCCGCGAGCGAGCCGGACGCGCCTGGGAGCGTCGCATGATCGCGTCCGCCCTGCGCAACCTCGAACTCGGCGCCGTTCCGGTCGCGCGTCTGACGGGACGCCTGACGGGCGTATCCGGTCTGCTGCTGAAGGCGTCCGGCTGCCTGCTGGAGACGGGCCGGCGCTGCGTGATCGAATCGTCCGGCGGCGACTGGATCGATGCGCAGGTGGTTGGATTCAACCGTGAGGAATCCTACCTCATGCCGTTCAAGAAACCGGTCGGGCTCGTTGCCGGCGCGCAGGTGCTCGCGTGCGATCGGAAAGGCGCGCTGCGCATCGGCCGCACGTGGCTCGGACGCGTGATCAACGGGCTCGGCGAGCCGATCGACGGCCACGGACCGCTCGGCGGCGACCAGGTGCTGAGCGAGAAGCCGGCGGCCGTCAATCCGTTGCGCAAGCACGCGGTACGCGATGTCCTCGACGTCGGGGTTCGGGCGATCAATGGCGCGCTGACGCTCGGCAAGGGGCAGCGGGTCGGCCTGATGGCGGGCAGCGGCGTCGGCAAGAGCGTGCTGCTCGGGATGATGACGCGCGCGACGGCGGCCGATGTGGTGGTGGTCGGCCTCATCGGCGAACGGGGCCGCGAGGTGCGCGAGTTCGTCGAGCATGCGCTAGGCGACGAAGGGCTGGCGAAGGCCGTGCTCGTGGTGGCGCCGGCGGACGAATCGCCATTGATGCGTCTGCGGGCGGCGGAGCTGTGCCACGCGGTCGCCGCGCATTACCGGGACGCGGGCAGCGACGTGCTGCTGCTCGTCGATTCGCTGACGCGCTATGCGATGGCGCAGCGGGAAATCGCGCTCTCGCTCGGCGAACCGCCCGCGACGCGCGGTTATCCGCCTTCGGTGTTCGGCATGTTGCCGCAGCTCGTCGAGACGGCCGGCAATGGCGAGGGGAGCGGCAGCATGAGCGCGATCTATACGGTGCTGGCGGAAGGCGACGACCAGAACGATCCGGTCGTCGATACCGCGCGGGCCATTCTCGACGGTCATATCGTGCTGTCGCGCGAGCTCGCCGAGCGCGGCCATTACCCGGCGATCGACGTGACGCGGTCAGTCAGTCGCTGCATGGCGCAGATCGCCGATGCGCGTCACGTCGTGCGCGCAGGACAACTGAAGGAAATGATCGGACGCCACGAACAGGTGCGCGACCTGATTCCGCTCGGCGGCTACGTACAGGGTGCGGACGCCGCGACCGACCGGGCCGTCGCGATGGCCGAGCGCATTGACGCGTTCCTGCGCCAGCCGATGCACGAGGCGGCGTCGTTCGATGCGACTTACGCGGCGCTGGAGGCGTTGATCGGATGAACGCGCCCCGCATGGTCAAGTGCATCGCCGGACTCGTGAGCATTCGCGAGGCGGAGGTCGAGAAGCTGACGGCGAGTCTCGCGCGCCAGGAGTCCGTGCGCGCCCGCTTTCACCGGAATCTGCATGCGATGCAGGCGCTGTTCGACGCGGCGGGCGGCGCGCCGGCCCGGGCCGTGCCGCCGACGCTGCTGCACAACCAGGCCGGTTACCGGCTCGCGATGCTCGACATGATGCAAGCGCACCGGACGGCGTTGCGCGCGCACGAGGAGCACATGCAAGTCGAGCGCCAGCTGCTGGCCGCGACGGCCGCGCGATGCGAGATGTGGCGGCGCGAGCTGCGCAAGCGCGAGCGCCGGCTGGACGCGGCGCGTGAGCGCGGCGAGCAGCGCTCGCAGGATGAACTGGCCGCGCAAGCATGGATCAGGTCGCGCGCGTGAAGGGACGAAAATCCGGCGCACAGGCGCCGGCCGGGGGCGCGTCGAAGGCGCGCCGATTTTTGGTCGAGAAGGCGAGTGAATCATGATTGACGTAATAAAAGATCCGCAGACATACGCGAAGACTTACGCAGACAGTTACATCGCTAGAGCGAACGCTTTGCTGAAAAAGCAAATCGATCGAAACAGCGTCTATAGCAGCGGCCTGAAGGCATTGGACGACGCGTTGAAGGCGTTCCGCAAAGCGAACGAGGAGCTCGTCAAGGGCGACAGCGTGACGCGAAATTCGGTCTGGCTGTCGAACGATGCGATCGCGAAAGCCACAGCGGCGCCGAACGCAAAGCCGGGCGCTTACGACTTCTATGTCAAGCAACTGGCAACGGCGAATCAGCGCGTGGTGAACCTGCCCGCTTCGATCAAGACGGAGGGCGCGGGCTCGTTCGAGATCACGCTGAATGACGGCACGAAATGCCGCGTGGACATCGAAGCGCTGGGCAAGGACGGCAAGGAGACCCTGACACCCGAGGAGCTTGCGCGCGCGATCAACGGAAATCGCGAGCTGGACGGCAAGGTCCGGGCCGAGGTGGTCAGCGGCAAGCTCGTGCTGACGTCCGCCGAGACCGGCGAGCAAAACGGCTTCACGATCGACGCGTCGGGGCTCAACGATCCCGGTCTGAAGCAGGCATTCGAAAGCGCGAAGGAAACGAGCCAGGCGCAGGACGCGATCATCCTGCTCGGCGGGGAGAACGGCGTCGAGATCAAGCAGCCGTCGAACGTACTGAATTCGATCGAAGGACTAACGATCACGTTCAACAAGACCGGCGCGGTCACGGTGAAGGTCTCCGCCGACAAGGAAGAGACCGTGAAGGGCGTGCGCGCGTTCGTCGACGCTTACAACGCGCTGATGGACGAGTTCGAGAAGCTCACGCGCGCGGGCAATGAGAAAAACAATGAGGCCGGCGGTCCGCTGGAGGCCGACGCTGGTGTCCGCGCGCTCGTCAGCCAGATCAAGAACACGCTGCGCAAGAGCGTGGACGGCGTCCGTCTGCATGAGCTCGGCATCGAAACGGATCGCAAGGGGCGGCTGAGCATCAACGAAAGCGCGCTCGACAAGGCGATGAAGGATAGCCCCGAAAAGCTCGACAAGTTGTTCGGCAACACGTCGACGGGACTCGTCGGCAATTTCGACGCGTTGCTCGATACGTGGCTGGACGCGTCGAAGGGGCAGATGAAGAAGCGCATGGAGTCGGTCGAGCATAACGAGAAGAAGCTCGATGCGCAATCCGACGATTTGAAGCGTCGCTACGATCGGGTCTATGAGCAGTATGTCAAGCAGTTCACCGCGCTGCAGGCGTTGCAGGCGAATCTGGAGTCGACGCTGACGCGACTCAACGATTTGTTCTCGACGAAGAACAACTAACCGCGCTTCGTGCCGCACGGGCGCTTCGTAAAGGACCGATTGAACGTGGAACACGTTGGATACCGCAGCTATCACGCTGCAAACCTCGAAACGCAGATCGCCAGCGCCTCTCCGGTGCAATTGGTCCTCGTGCTGACCGACGGCCTGCTCGACGAAATGGCGCGTGCGCGCGCCCACATCGAGGGCCGCCGGTATGAGGCGAAGGCCGCGAGCATCGACAAGTGCATCGACTTGCTCAACGGCCTGTCGAGTTCGCTGGACATGGAAGCGGGCGGCGAGGTGGTGAGCAAGCTCGCGGCGCTGTACGACTACTGCGCGCGCTGCCTGAGCCAGGCGAGCGTGGACCTCGACGTCGAGCCGCTCGACGAGGCGGCGCGCTTGATCGGCGTACTGCGCGAAGGATGGCAAGGGGCGCGCGATGGCGGCCGGTAGCGCGCGCCGCGTGGCGCTGATTGCGCAGGCCCGCGAGTTGACCCGAATGGTCTCGGTTCGCGATTGGGGGCGTGTCGCTCAGGTGCAAGCGCGCCTGCAGCCGCTGCTGGATGCGTGCCGGCAAGACGGCGGCCCCGATCGCGGCGAGCGGCAAGTGCTGGCGCATGTCAGACGGGCTTGCGAAGGCGCGATGACGGCGGCCGCCGGCGAGCGCGACGCGCTGGCGCGGCGGCTCGAAGCGATGCGCGCGCGAAAGGACGGATGGATCGCCTACTCGGTGATCAATGGGCTTGAGGACAACGAAACATGAACGCAACGAGTATTCCGTTCGCGGGCCGGGCGGACGCGGGTTCGGGCGAACGCGCCGGCGTGCGCCTGTCACGAACGGAAGGGCCGACGCCGACGCCGACGCCCGCGGCCGACGGCACGAGCGCGGGACAGACCGACACGAAGCCCGCGCGGGACGAATCGAAAGAGCCGGCGCGGCCCGATGCATTCGAGCAACTGATGCAGGCGCTGCACGTCTCGGCGGAGGCGCCCGCGAGCGTCGCGCTGCCTGCCGCGGCGGCGGCGCCCACGGGCGAGACGGGCGAGACGGGCGGGCCTTCCGTAGCGCGGGTAGCGCGGCCGGCTGAGGCGCGCACTGTACCGGCCGAGCCGGGCGTCACGCCGGCCGGGCTGGCGCTGTCCGCGCGCATCGACGGGCCGTCGTTCGGCGTTCATCCGATGCTCGATCGAACCGCCGTGTCGTTGGCCGAGCGCCGCCCCGCACAGGCGGCCTCTGGCGGCGCGACGGCCGTGCCGCGCGCGACGGACGGCGGCGATCGCGCGGCCGACTCGCGTGCGCCTGCCATGCCGGTTTCGCCGGCTGCGCGCGGCTCGGCCGACGAACCGCAACGCGTGCGCGGCGAGCCGCCGTCCGCGCCTCGCGCGGACGCGCGGGCCGGTCAGGACAAGTCTTCGGCGCTCGGCCAGGAGAAGCCCGCCGCCGGCCTCGCGCAGCCGTCCGGCTTTCCGGCGACGAGCGACTTTGCCGGCGCGTCGGGCGCGTCGGGCGCGGTGCGGCAAGCGGCGACGCAAAGCGCCGCTGCGCAGTGGGGGACGCAATTGCTGAACGCGCTGGGCGAGCGCGTCAGCGTGCAGGTGCGCGACGGCGTCGGTCAGGCCGTGATTCATCTGGAGCCGCAGTCGTTCGGGACCTTGCGAATCGCGATTCGGCACGAGGCGGGTGCGGTGCGGATTCAACTCGTCGCGTCCAACGAAGAGGTCGCGCGCCAGTTGCAGACCGTAAGCGAAGCGTTGCGCCAGGATCTCGCCGGACGCCACAACGGCGACGTGTCGGTGGTGGTCAGGCACGGGCAGGGATTCGGTCACGGTGAACGCGAGCCGCAGCGCGAAACGGCGGATGACCGCGACGCACGCCCCGGCATGGCGCTGGCCGAAGCGGACACGGCGGACGACGACGCCCGATTCCGGCTGGACGGTCCGGGCGTCGTCTAACAACAGATGAAGTCGAGTAGATCAATGAGCAAGAAGGCACGGATTATGACGATGGTGGGCGTGGCGCTGCTCGTCGCCGTCGCGATAGGCGGCAGCCTGTGGGCGTACTTCTCGTACGAACCGAAAGCGGCGACGGCAGACGCATCGCCGCCGCCGGACCCATACAAATATGTCGGCACGGAGCGCATTGTCGTGATGCTGAAGCAGCCGGACGTACCGGCTTCCCTTGCACGTGGCGCCGGCGTGCATTACGCGGTGCTGGATATCGTGTTGAAGACACGGCCCGAGAAAGAAGCGGCCACGCGCGCGCATTTGCTGCTGCTGCGCAGCCTCGTCGTGGAGGCGTTGTCGGGCTATACGTTCGACGCGCTGCGGCGCGTGAACATCGACCAATTGTCCGGGGTGCTGAACAAGAAGTTCGCTGAGTCTTATCGCAGCCGTCGCGCCGAGATGCCTTTCGAGACGGTGATGATCAGCAAGCTGCTGGCCGAGTGATGCCATGTCGACGCACATGGAGCACGCGACGCCGCCCGCCGCCTATGTCGGGGCGAACGCAACCGTCGAGCAGCGCTGGCTGATCGAATACGCACCGCTCGTGAAGCGCGTGGCGCGCCAGCTCGGCTCGCAGGCGAACGGGGCGATCGCGCTGGAGGACATGGAGCAGATCGGTCTCATGGGCCTGCTTGAGGCGTTGCGCCGCTATGGCTCGCCCGACGAGGCGTTCGCGGGATATGCGGCGTTGCGCGTTCGCGGCGCGATTCTCGACGAATTGCGACGGCACGACTGGCGGCCGCGCGCGGTGCGCAACGCCGCGCATCGCGCGCGCGATTGCGAGCGGGCGCTGCGTCGCACGCTCGGGCGCGTACCGACGGCGGGCGAAGTGAGCGCGTCGCTCGGCGTCGGCATCGATGAGTATCGCGAAAACGTCATGGCGAACCGGGCGGAAGCGATGGCCAGCTTCGACGAAATGCTCGACGCCGACTGGCTCTCGCACGACGACAACCCGGAGCGCCAGGTGGTGCTGTGCCGCTGTCTCGAACAGGCGTTGACGCGCCTCGACGAACGCGAGCAGCGCGTCATTCAGCTGTACTACGAGTTCGATCTGAGCCTGCGCGAAATCGCCGCCGTGCTCGAGCTCACCGAAGCGCGCGTCTGTCAGATCAACAAGGCGGCGCTCAGGAAAATGCGCGCCGCGTTGAGCGACGGCTAGGCGCGCGCCGGCGTCGCACGATTCGATTCGGCATGGTTTTTTTAGAGAAGCAGACATGAGACTGTCAGGTACGAAAAGCCGCACGCAGGTCCAGCGAGTCGGCGGCGCGGCCGCATCCGGCGCGCCGAAGGCCGTGGCGCCCGCACCGCCCGTCGAGCGCCGGGACGAGCCGGGCGAGGCCGCGGCGCTCGTCGCGGCGCGAACCGCGCTGCGCGCGATGCCCGATTTCGACGACGCACGCGTCGCGGAATTGCGCGCGGCGCTGCACGCGGGGCGCATTCCGTTCGACGCCGCGAAACTCGCTGGCCTGATCGAGCAATTTCACGGAGCGAAGCGATGAAACGGAAGGAAGCGTTCGCGCAGCTGTTCAGCGGCATCGAGCGGGACCTCGGTCGCTACCGGCAACTGCACGGCCTGCTGAATCAGCAGTTCGCCGCGGCGCTGCGGCGCGACAGTTCAGCGCTCGCGGCGACCGGTTACGCGATCGTCGCACTGACCGACGCGCTGATGGACAACCACAGGGCGCGCGGCCGCTGCGCGCGCGTGCTGACGAAACCGGCGGAGCCGAAATCGATGGCGGACGTCTGCGCCGTATTGCCGGCCGCGCCGCGCGACGCGCTGGCGCGTGAGTGGACGAAGCTGGAAACGCTCGTGACCGAATGCAAGCGGCTCAACCAGCGCAACGCGAGCTTGCTGATGTCGCAATTCGAGATCGTGCAGCGTGTGCTGTACGGCGAGGTCGATACCTATGTTCAAACTTGATTTCCCTGCTTTCGCGTCGAACCCGGCCGATGTGCGCATGCGCGCGCCGCTGCGCGGCGAAGGTGCGGAGCTTCACGACTTCCGGGCCGAATTGACGCGGTTGCAGCGCGATATCGCGCGGTCGATCGCTGAAGGATTCGACGCAGACGGCTTCGACGTGGTGGTGTCGGGCACGGTGTCCGTGCCGGCGGGCTTCGGCGTGTTTGCGCCCGGTCCGGGCAGCTCCGCCGCGCCGGACAAGCAGGCGTTTCTGGATGCGGTGTGGCCGTTCGCGCGAACGGCCGGCGCCGCGCTCGGCGTGTCAGGGGATCTCGTCGCCGCGCATGCGGCGCTCGAATCCGGCTGGGGCCAGCGGCCGTTGACGGCGGCGTCCGGCGCGGACAGCTACAACCTGTTCGGCATCAAGGCGGGCTCGGACTGGCAGGGGCGCGTGACCGACGTGCTGACGACCGAGTATGCGGCCGGGCAACCGATGAAGACGGTCGAACGCTTTCGCGCATATTCGGATTATCGGCATGCGTTCGACGACTACGTGACGCTGCTGAGCGGCAACGCGCGCTACCGCGGCGCGATGGGCGCGGGCGGCGACGCCGCGGCGTTCGCCGCCGGACTGGCGCGGGGCGGCTATGCGACCGATCCGGCCTATGCGGCGAAGCTGAGCCGCGTGGCCGCCGACGTCGCGGCCGCGCGCGGCGTCAACGCGCCGAGGGCGGCGTGGGGAGACCCACCGGCTCGGCCGTTCCCGCCGCGGTGATCCGCACATCGACGGTCTTGCGGTTCGAGCGGCCGCCGACGCGTATCGGAATGACGTCGTCCTTGCCGCCGCTTTGCATCGCGACGCCGGTGTTGACGATTTCTGCCTGGCCGACCCGCGCGACGACGCGCACGGTCTGGCCGCGCCGGATCAGTTCGGGCGTCTGCAGATGGCGGCGGCGCAGGATCTGCCCGGCGTGCACCGCGCGGCGGCTGGATCGGCCGATCGCATCCTCGGCGCGCGTGACCGTGTCGGTGAGCGACGCGATGTCGCGTGGCTCGTCGGCGAGGTCGTCCGCGACGATCGGCTGGCGCGCTTCGATGTCGCGCGCGGCGACCGGAACCGTCGCTTTGACGGTGGCGCGGGCGATCAGCCTGAACGGCGCACCCGTCTCGGGACAGCGCGCGGTGACGGTCATCCGGCCGAGTTGCCGGGCGTCGCCGATGGAGAAGGTGAACGGACGCGGGCAGGCAGGCAGCGGTGGTTTGGGCGGCAGGACAGCGAGCGTGATCTGCGCATCCGTCAGGCCGTCTTTGGCGGCCAGCGTCTTCAGTTGTTCGAGCGCGGCCGCGTGCGCCTGCGACTGAATGACGGAAGCGGCGGCCGCACTCGATGCGGGAACGGGCGACGCGTTCGCCTGGCTTGCCGGGATGCCGACGGCGAGGCCGGAAACGACGATGCGGAGCAGACGGATGAGACGGATGAGACGGACGAGACGGACGAGACGGACGAGACGGGTGTCGGACATGACGGGAGAACGTAGCGCTCGTTCGACCGAAGCGGCCGCAGGAACGGGCGGGTGAGCGGGTGGGAATGGGAAGCATGCAGGCCGGTCGGCGTGCATCGATTGAAGTGTATAGCAAGGAGGACTAAATGGCATTTGATTTGACCGGCGGATTGGATCTGCATCCCGCCGCGCTGAAGTTGCGGGCCGAGCGCACGAAGATGCTGGCGTCGAATCTCGCGAATCTCGACACGCCGGGCTATCAGGCGCGGGATCTGGATTTCAAGACCAGCATGGCGGCCGCCGCCGGCTCCGGACCGCGAGGCGACGCGTTCGGCGCGGCGTTCGGCGCGGCGCTCGACGGCGAAGCGACGCTCGGCTACCGCGTGCCGTACCAGCCCGCGCAAGACGGCAACACGGTGGAGCTGGGCGTCGAGCAGGCGGCGTTCGCGCAGAACGCCGCGGATTTCCAGACGAGCCTGACTTTTCTCAACCTCAAGCTCAAGGGCCTGCAGGCGGCCATCACGGGCAACGGTTGATCCGACGACCTTTCGACTAAACAGCGAGTTCACCATGAGTTTCAAAGACATCGCCCAGATCGCCGGCTCCGCGATGGCCGCGCAAACGGTTCGGCTCAACACGATCGCGAGCAATCTCGCCAACGCGGACGCCGCGTCGAGCACCGAGGCGTCGACGTACCGCGCCCGCAAGCCGGTGTTCGCGTCGATCTTCAAGGTCGGCGCGGACGGCGAGGTGAACGGCGCGGCCGTGCAGGTGCTCGACGTCGTGCAGAGCACGGCGCCGCTGCGCAAGGTGCATCAGCCCGGCAATCCGCTGGCCGACGCCGACGGCAACGTGCTGTATCCGAACGTCGATCCGGTCGAGGAAATGACCGACATGCTGTCGTCGACGCGCGCGTACTCGACCAATGTCGAAGTGCTCGGGCGCGTGAACGGCATGCAGATGGAATTGCTGAAGCTGGGGCAGTAAGCGCGGGTTCTTCCCGTTTCAACGACGTGAAAGGAGGTCAGGTATGTCGAATTCGATTCAATCGCCGTATTCCGGCAACGACGCGGCGGGCGCGCGCGGCAGCGAAACGCCCGCGCCGAACGTCAACCCCGAAGGTTCGCCGGCGGACTTGTTCGCGAAACTGCTCGACGCGCAGATCCGGAATCAGAACCCGCTCGAACCGATGGATTCGTCGCAGTTCGTCACGCAACTGATGATGATGCAGCAGACCCAGGCGATGAATGACGTCGCCGTGCTGACTAACCAGAACCTCGCGACGACGTCGAGCATGCTGGTCGTCGCGCTCGGCTCGCAGGTGGGCGCGGCCGTGATGGCGAAGGCCGATTCGATCGAGATCGGCGACGAGAAGGTGAAAGGCCGGCTGGCGCTCGAGAACGGCGCATCCAAGGTCACGGTCGTGTTGACGGGCCCGGACGGCGAGCAGCATCGCATCGACCTGGGCGAGCAGCCGAAAGGCGACGTGAATTTCGAAATCGATCCGCAAAAGCACGGTTTGCCGCCCGGCAAGTACAAGGTGAAGGTCGAGACGGGCGCGAAGACGGAGCCGGCGGTCGAGTTCAGGGGAACCCTCGAAGGGGTGCGCGTCGCCGCGGACGGCAAGGTCCGGGTGCGCGTCGCCGGGATCGGCGAGATCGACGTCGCGTCGATCACCAGTTTCATGGGGCGCTGAGTCTAGCCCTCGTTTCACACTCCACGTTCCGAAGGAGATTCCATGAGCTTCAACATCGCATTGTCCGGCATCAACGCCGTCAACAACCAGCTGAACACGATCAGCCACAACATCGCGAACACGGGCACCTACGGCTTCAAGTCGGGACGCGCCAATTTCGCGACGATGGTCGCGGGCGCGCAGCCGAACGGCACGTACATCGGCTCCATCACGCAGAACGTCGGCATCGGCGGCAGCATCCTGAAGACGGGGCGCGGCCTTGACGCGGCGATCCAGCAGGACGGCTTTTTCGTGACCAAGGATGCCGACGGCTCGTTGCTGTATACCCGCGTCGGCATATTTCAGCGCGCCGCCGACGGCTACATGGTGGACAACTTCGGGCGCCGCGTGCAGGGCTATGCGGCGAACGGGGCGCTCGGCGATCTTCAGGTGCCGAACACGGTCGAGCCGGCGAAGGCGAGCGACAGCATCGAATATGCGGGGAACCTGTCGGCCGACTGGAAAGTGCCGGAGAACCCGAACTTCAATAAGGATGACGATACTTCGTTCAACCATTCGATTTCGACGACCGTCTACGATTCGCTGGGCCGCAAGCATGTCGTCACGCAGTATTTCGTGAAGCAGCCCGCGCCGTCGACCGACATCGACACGTATTACGCGATGGACAACGAGCTGGTCGGCGGCGCGGCGCCGGTCAAGCAGACCCTGAAGTTCGACGAAAACGGCAAGCTCACGGAGCCGAGCGCGCCGGTCGCGCTCGATCTGGGCACGCCCGCCGGCGCGGGACCGCTCGTCGTCAATGTCAACTACACCGGCGTCATGCAGGTCGGCGGCGATTCCTCGACGACCACGAACAACCAGAACGGCTATGCGGCGGGCACGCCGGGCGAGCCGTCGATCGACGAGAAAGGCAACGTCGTCGTTCAGTACAGCAACGGCCAGAAGCGCACGGTGGGCACGGTCGCGCTCGCGGCGTTCGCGAGCGCCGACGGGCTGACCGCGGTAGGCGACACCGCGTGGAAGGCGTCGACCGCGTCCGGCAATCCGCTTTACGGGACGCCCGGCTCGGGGATGTTCAGCAAGCTTGCGACGGCGTCACTCGAGATGTCGAACGCGGACGTGACGCGGGAGCTGGTGGACATGATGTCCGCGCAGCGCAACTACCAGGCGAATTCGAAGGTGATCGCGACGGAGAACCAGATGATGCAGTCGTTGATGCAGGCGCTGTAACGCGATGGATGCGCTGATCTATACCGTCATGAGCGGCGCCGGCCGGGCGCTGCGCGCGCTCGAGGTGCATGCGAACAACATCGCGAACGCGCAGACCGACGGCTTTCGCGCCGAGCTCGAATCCGCTCGGACGCGATCGGTCGCGGGCTACGGCTATGACAGCCGTCACTTGATCGAGTTGCAGGCGAACGTGCTGAGCGCGGACGGGGGCGTCGTCGAGGAAACCGACCGCGAGCTGGACGCGGCCATCCAGGGCCGCGGCTATTTCACCGTGCAAGGGCCGAACGGCGGCAACGCGTATACGCGCGCGGGGAATTTCCAGGTCGATTCGGACGGCGCGCTGACCGTCAACGGCCGGCCGGTGATCGGCGAAGGCGGCCCGGTCGTGCTGCCGGAATTCACGAGCGTGCGCATCGGCGAGGACGGCACGTTGTCGATTACCGTCGCGGGCGATACCGAAGTCCAGGCGGTCGACCGGCTTGAACTCGTCGACGCAGACGCGTCCGAGCTGGTGAAGAACGAGATCGGCTTGCTGGTCCCGCGCAACGGCGCGCCGCTGCCGGCGAGCGACGACGTCAGGGTGCTGGGCGGCCATCTCGAGCGCAGCAACGTGTCGCCCGTCGACGAGATGACCTCGACGATGGCCCTCAACCGCGCATTCGAGGTGCAGATGCGTTTGTACAACGCGGCGGGCGACATGGCCGACGCGGGCAACAGGCTGATCCGCGGCTGATCGCGCGGATCGTGGCGGAGCGGTTCGCCGCTCCGCCCGTCATCCAGTTGAAGTGAGGAAAACGATGAATCAGGCAATGTGGATTAGCAAGACCGGCCTTCAGGCGCAGGATGCGAGGCTTCAGGCGATCGCGAACAACCTCGCGAACGCGAACACCGTCGGCTTCAAGCGCGACCGGATGGTGTTCGAGGATCTGTTTTACCGGATCGAGCGCCAGCCCGGCGCGCAGCTCGATCAGAACAACGCGACGCCGCTCGGCGTCCAGCTCGGCACCGGCACGCGCCTCGTCGGCACGCAGAAGGTGTTTGCGGACGGCAGCGTGCAGACCACCGGACAAGCGCTCGACGTCGCGATCGTCGGCAAGGGTTTCCTGCAGGTGCAGCTGGCGAACGGCGAAACCGGCTACACCCGCGCCGGCCAGCTGACCAAGAACGCGGAAGGCCTGCTCACGAACGCGCAAGGCCTGCCGTTGCAGCCCGAGATCGCGATTCCGGAGAACGCGACCGAGATCGTCATCGGCGAGAGCGGCGTCGTCGCGGTGAAGACGCCGGGGGGCAGCGAACTGACCGAGGTCGGGCAGGTTCAGCTCGCGGACTTCGTCAACCCGGCCGGGCTGCTGTCGATCGGCGACAACCTTTACATGGAGACCGTCGCGAGCGGTCCGCCGAACGAGGGGGACCCGGGCACCGACGCGTTCGGCAAGATCAAGCAGGGTTCGCTCGAGGCATCGAACGTGAAGGTCGTCGACGAAATGGTCGAGATGATCGCCGCGCAGCGAACCTACGAGATGAACACGAAGGTGCTGAGCGCGGCCGACAGCATGCTGCAGTACCTCGCACAGGCGGCGCGGTGATGCGGGTCCTCCTGATTGCGCTGCTGCTCGGAGGCCTTGCGCTCGCCGGCTGCACGGTGCTCGAGCAGCCGCGGCCCGACTTCTCCGACGACGATCTGCCGCCCCTTGCGACCGTGCCGGCGGCCGGCCGCTCGGGCGGCGTGTTCAATCCGGTGTCCGCCTGGTCGCTTGCGTCGGACGGCCGCGCTTACCGCCCGGGCGACACCTTGACCGTGGTCCTCGAGGAAACGACGCAGGCGAGCAAGCGCGCGGACACGCGCTTCGGCAAGAAAGGAGATTTCGAATTCAAGCCGGGCATGCTGTTCGGCAATCCGCTGACGTTCGATTCGTCGGTCGGCGTGAAGCGCGATTTCAACGGCAGCGGCACGAGCTCGCAGCAGAACACGCTGCGCGGCGAGATCACCGTCGTCGTCCATCAGGTCATGGCGGGCGGCCTGCTGCAGGTGAAGGGCGAGAAAGTGCTGGCATTGAATCAGGGCGAGGAGATCATGAGACTGACGGGCTACGTCCGCCCGGCCGACATCGACACGAACAACCGCGTGTCGTCGCGCCGCATCGCGAACGCCCGCATCAAGTACGTGGGCAAGGGCGCGCTGTCCGACTCGAACGCCGCCGGCTGGCTCACGCGCTTCTTCAATAGTCCGTGGATGCCATTCTGATGATGAAATCACTGCAACTAACGTGGCGGGCCGCGGGCGCCGTCGTGCTGTTGGCCGCCATGTGCGGCGCCCGCGCGGCGGCGTTGGGCACGCTGGTCGACATCGAAGGGGTGCGGCAGAACCAGTTGATCGGCTACGGCCTCGTCGTCGGCCTCAACGGGACCGGGGATGGCCAGCAGATCCGCTATACCGGGCAATCCGTCGCCAACATGCTCAAGCAGTTCGGCATCGCGCTGCCGGAAGGGATACGTCTGCGCTCCCGCAACGTCGCGGCCGTGATGGTCAGCGCGAATTTTCCGCCCGGCTACGTGGCCGGCCAGCGCATCGACGTGACGGTGTCGTCGCTCGGCGACGCGAAAAGCCTGCGCGGCGGCACGCTGATGCTGACGCCGTTGCGCGCGGCGGACGGCGTCGTCTACGCGCTCGCGCAGGGCAACCTGGTCGTGCCGGGCGTCAGCGCGCAAGGGCGAAGCGGCTCGAGCGTGACCGTCAACGCGACCGCGGCCGGCCGCATTCCGCAGGGCGCGACGATCGAACAGGAAATCGCCACCGATTTCGACGCGAAGCCGTACGTGCGGCTGAGCCTGAAGCGCCCCAATTTCCAGACGGCGACGAACATCGTCAACGCGGTGAACCGCGTGATCGGCGCGGGCTTTGCCGTCGCGCGCGACGGCACGAGCGTCGAAGTGAAGGCGCCTGGCGATCCGACCGCGCGGGTGGCGTTCGTCGCGAGGCTCAACGCGATCAACGTGGTGAGCGGCAAGGAGGCGCCCCGGGTGGTGTTCAATTCGCGCACGGGCACCGTCGTGATCAGCGAAGGGATGACGGTCGCGCCGGCGGCGGTGTCCCACGGCGCGCTGCGGGTCACGATCTCGGAAGGCGCGCTCGTCAGCCAGCCGAATGCGTTCGCCGGCGGGCAAACCGCCGTGGCGCCGCTGTCGAAGGTCGAAGTCGAGCCGAGCGGCAACCGGATGTTCAGATGGCCCGCGGGCGTCAGCCTTCAGACGATCGTCGACACGATCAACGCGACGGGCGCCGGCCCCGACGACGTGATGGCGATCCTGCAGGCGTTGGACGAGGCCGGCGCGCTCAATGGCGAACTAGTCGTTATCTAGGGAGTTTTCATGTCGTTTGCAAGTATCGATGTCGCGCCCGTCGCGCCCGTCGCGTTCGACGCACCCGTCGCGTTCGACGCGGCCGAGGCCGGGCGCGTCGCGCCGGCCGAGCCGGCGAGCGCCGGTGGGCGCCGGCCCGCCGACGCGGCCGAGCGACGCAAGGCCGTCGGCGCGGCCGAGCAGTTCGAGGCGCTGTTCATCGCGCAACTGATCCGGGAAATGCGCAAGTCGATCCGCGAAATCAGCCCGGAAGGCAGCCTGCTGCGCGATCCCGTCAACGGCGGTCTGACGGATTTCGTGGACGCGGCCGTCACGCAGTCGCTCGCGTCCCGGCGCGCATTCGGCATCGCCGATTTCATCCTGAGGCAGATCGCTCCCGATGCGCCGCCGGACCGAGCCGCGGCGCGCGCCGGCGCAAGCACGCGCGCGCCGATTTAAGGCGTCGCGCGTTCCGGTCGCCGAATGGCATTGTCTTTCGCACCTTCGTTCACCTGTTGGCCCGGCCGCGGCGATGTCCGCGTCCGGGCATTCAAAAGGCGTTTATCACGATGAACCTGATCTATATCGGCATGTCCGGCTTGCGCGCGGCGAACGGGTCGCTGCGCGCGACCGCGGACAACACCTCCAACCTCGCGACCAGCGGCTATTCGCGTCGAGGCGTGCTGCTGTCGAGCGGAGCGAACGGCGGTGTCGACACGTCGGCGACGCTGCGCTTCAACGAGAGCTACAAGACCCAGCAGCTCTGGACGACGAACGGCAAGCTCGGCCGCCATAATGCGAGCCAGTCCTATCTCGATCAGCTCGAGCGCCTGACGAGCATCAGCCTGCCGGACGGAAAGAGCAAGACGAACGATCTGGGGATGGGCGCTTTCTTCGCGTCGCTCAACGCCGCAAGCACGGACCCGGGGTCGTCCGTGCTGCGCCAGGCGGTGCTGGACGCCACCGGTTCGATGACGAAGCAGTTCAACAACATGCGCTCGACGCTGAACGAACAGTTGCGCAGCGTCGAGCAGGCGCGCGCCGCGACGGTCGAGGAGATCAACGGCCGCGCTGCGGCAATCGCGGAGCTGAACGCGAAGATCATGTCGGGGCAGGCGGCGGGCGCCGACGTGTCCGGCTTGCTGGATCAACGCGACGTCGCGGTCGACCAATTGTCGGGCCTGGCCGGCGTGCGGGTCGTGCAGCAGCCGAACGGCACGGTCGACGTGTCGCTCGGCACGGGCCAGCCGCTCGTGCTCGGCAATCAGGCGGCGACGATGGCGGTCGAGCACGACGCGTCGGGCCGCCAGACCCTGTCGCTCACGTTCGGCGATCAGACGATGCCGGTCAGAACGGCGAGCGTCGGCGGCGCGCTGCGCGGGCTGTCCGACGTCGAGGACGACGTGCTGCGTCCGCAAATGGAAGCGCTGCGCTCGCTGGGGGCGCAATTGGCCGATCTCGTCAACACGCAGCTCGGCAAGGGCTACGACATGAACGGCCAGCCCGGCAAGCCGCTGATCACGTATGACCCGTCGACCGGCATGCTCGGCATCGACAAGACGCTCAAGCCGGACGATCTCGCGTTCTCCGGCGACCCGGACAATCCGGGCGACAACGCGAATCTGCTCGCGCTGATCGAGCTGAGCCATAGCAAGATCGACGTGCCGGGCCTGGGCACGGTGTCGCTCGAGAACGCGACCGCGGTGATGATGGCGAAGATCGGCTCGGCCAGCCGGGAGAACAAGCAACTGCTGGAAACCGCGGACGCGACGCGCTTGCAGGCCGAGCGCGATTGGCAGTCGGTGAGCGGCGTCGACAAGGACGAAGAGGCGATGAACATCCTGCGCTTCAAGGAAATGTACAGCGCGAACATGAAAGTGATCTCCGTGGCGAACGAGCTGTTCGAGACCACGCTGAAATCGATCTGACGGAAGGAGGAACGCCATGCGGGTGACGAGCAACCAATATCATTCGATCATGATCGGCGTGTCGCAGCGCGCGCAGTCGCAGATCGCCGACGCGATGGTCCGCATGGCGACTCGCCAGCGGATTCTCCGCACGTCCGACGACGTGATCGGTTCGGTCCGCCTCGCGTTGCTGATCCAGCAGGACGGCGCGCGCGAGCAATATCGCGACAACATCGGCAAGCTGACGAGCCGGCTCCAGCTCGCGGAGAGCAGGATGACGGGGCTCGGCACGGGGCTCGGCGACGTGCACGATTTGCTGCTCTGGGCGTCGGACGGCAGCAAGCCGCCGCAGGATCTGCCCGCGATTGCGCAGACGCTCGAAACGCTGCGGCGCAGTCTCGTCTCGACGGCGAACGCGAAGGACGGCGAAGGAAATTACCTGTTCTCGGGCACGGCGATCAAGACGCAGCCGATTCAATACGATGAGACCAAGCCGGTCGGGTCGCGATACACGTATGCGGGCAACGACAGGCAGCAGGAAGTGATCGTCGGCGACGGCATGACCGAAGTCGCCAACGACAACATGAAGGAAATGGCGGACCTGCTCAACAAGCTCGAACATGCGATCGAGACGATGAACACGCCGGGCGCCGATCCGAACGACGACGCCGTGCGCGCGGTGCTCGTCGCGGCGCTGGACGCGAGCGACGCGACGAGGAACGCCGTCGATGCGAAGATCGCCCGGTCCGGCAATGCGCGCAGCACGCTCAAGCTGTTCGACGACATGCACCAGGAAGCGCAGGTGGCGGGCGCGGAGGCGGTGCTCGACGTCGGGCAGGCCGACATCGCGCAGGTCTACGAGGAATACATGAATTACCGCGTCGCGCTCGAGGCGACGCAGAAGATCTATGCGCAGGTGATCCAGATGTCGCTCTTCAATGTGCTGTGACGCGGGTGACGATCGATGGACGTTCGAATGATTGCCCCGCCCGCCGGCCAACGCCCGGGCGGCGGCGCCAACCGGCGGACCGAGACCGCGCCGGCCGATGCCCGCTTCACGCGTATGCGCCCGATTGCCGATACTGAACGAGATGCGTCGCGAAGCGGGCATGCCGACGCGGCCGTCGGCGCGTCGAAGGCGCGGCGCGACGCGTTTGCCGTTCGGCAGCGGCTGAACGCGCAAGCGTCCGGCTCGCAGCAGGTGCTCGATTATCTGGGCCGCTTCGCCGCGCGCCTGAAAGACCTGAAGGATGCGCTCGGCACCCGGCTCGCCGGCGGCGCAGATCACGACGTCCGCGCGAAGCTCGACGCCGTGTCGGCGGAGTGGGCGCGCCGGCATCGAGCGACGGGCGGACGCCTGAACAACCTGCTCGAAGCGGGCGATGCAGGCGCCGCGCAACGCAGCTTCGTGGTGCGCGGTCTCAACGGACGCGATGGACGGCGCGCGGAAGGCGAGACGCTCACGTTCTACCCGAGCGCCGCGGGCGCCCGGTCGGCGACGGTCTACGTCGACGCGAATCTCGCCGCGCGCGATCTGGCGGCTCGGCTGAAGCAAGGCCTGGCCGCGCTCGGCCTCGACGTCAGGCTGGATGCGCACGAGCGGATTCGCTTTTCCGTCTCCGAATCGAAATGGTCGTCGCTCGAAGAGGGGCTGCGCATCCGGGGCGGCGGCGTGCGCTTTCCGGCTGGGCAGCCGCAGCGGCCGGCGCTCGGCGCGTTACCGGGCGTCATCGAGCCGTCGCAGTGGAGCGTCGACGATCAGGATGCGCTGCACGCGTCGCTGCGCCGGGCCATGCATGCGATCAGGCACGTCGAAAGCGCGTGTGAAACCGCACAGCGCACGTTGAGAGACGCGCGACGCGCGGCCAGCGCCGCGCCGGCCGGTCACGACGCGGAGTGGGCGCGCGCGACGAGCGCCGGTGTGGCGGAATCGCTGGCGTCCGGTCGGCATTTTCGCGATGTCGCAGCATTGAACGTCGCGGCCTCGGGCGTCCGCGCGGCGCGCGTGCGCGAGCTGCTGGCGCTGCGTTGACGTGCGCGGCGTCCGCGGCGCGATGTTCGATACGCGCGAACCGGACGCGGCGCGCGCCGGGCGAGCACGCGCCGTGCGGCGATGCGCTTCGCCGCCGCACACGGGGGTGCCGTCGGACACGGCGGCATCCCGTCGCATTCACTGCCTTCTGCTTTTTTCGCTTCGTTTTCCCGTCCGGCCGATGTCGATATCGACACCGCCGCATCATGCGCGAAAACCCCGCTTCGCCGCGCCCGAACGGGCGCGCGGCGTGACGGCCGCTCGCCGGGGGCGCGCCGTTTGCGCGTTTCGGTGACCGAATCGGACGCGCTTGCGCAAAGGGACGCACGGTTCACGTTTCGGCATATTTAAGACGCATCCGATTTATGCGGACCGTCGACAGTCCCAGAATGCATGCATCGATTATTCGGACACGAATTTGTTCTGCGCTTCGGGCCGAGCGCGTTCCGATTCCGCACGCCGGCTTTCCGCTGCCGGCCCTCCCGCAAAGCCATTCGCATGTATGCAACGGTACGGTATGCCGTGTACGAGATGATGACGAGATATCTGATAGAAGATCGCGTGATATTCGATAGCTACCACATGAGCTTGTCGCACGCCGGCCGGGAAACCGAACTGACCGCCAACGAGTCGGAGCTTCTGGAAATGGTGCTCTCCGGCATGATCGCGAAAGCGGAAGTCATCAAGCACGTTTGGGGCGACAAGGGCGTCATCGTGACCGACAGCAGCTACCATCAGCTCGTGCGGTCGCTCAGGAGCCGCCTGGAGGAGCATCAGCTCAGCGGCGCGCTCATCAAGACGCTGCCGCGCCAGGGCCTGAAGTTCATGGGGTTCGCGGTCCGGCTGGACGACGAACGGCAGTCGGCCGACGCCGGTGCCGACGCGCATGCGCCCGCCGATCGTTCCGCGCTCGACGCGGGCGTGCCGTTTCAGCTCGAGCCGGAGCCGCCGCTGCACGCGAAGGATCGCTCGCCCACTGGTTTGCAGCGTCTGCTGCGGCATGGCGAGCGGATATTGCTCGTCGTCATCACGCTGTGGGCCGCCATGCTGACGTGGTATCTGGTGCTTTAGGCATGAGTCGTCGGAAAGGGTTGGCCCATACGGCAGCCGCCGGCGTCAATAGGGGTGAAGGGGAACTCAGCCGGCTTCATGAACGAGCGTACCTCCACGACTGTCGCGAGCACGCAGTCCCACCGCACTGATGAAATGCCCTTCGATCAGCCGCTTGCAATCACAAGCGGCTGATCGACGATTACCCTTCCCAGGCCCAGCCGGCGCTCGATCTCGATCGGCTTGGTGTCGTCCGGATCGAAGTACGGCCGCGTGATCATCGCGATCGGCAGGGCCCTCGACGCGCGAGCGCAGCGCCGTCAGTTCACTCCAGCGGCGCTCCACGCGCGCGCGACCGTTGTGCTCTCAACCGAATTCGCGCCGTACAGGTCATTCGCCGCCTGGATCGACGCGCGCCTTGCATTCGGGTAGCTGGAGTTGGTGGTCAGGTACACGGTCAGTGTCCGGTACCAGATCTTGCCGGCTTTGTCGCGGCCGAGGCCGCTGAAGCTGGTGTCGCCGTTGCAGACGAGCTGGCTCTTCGACAGTCCGGTGTCGGTCGCCGGTGCGACCGGACCTTCCGACAGCAGGTAGAAGAAGCGGTTGCCGACGCCCGACGAGTAGTGCGGATCGTGGCGCGGATTGAACCACGAGAAGCCGCCGGACGGATAGCAACTGTATGACCGGCCGTCGAGATCCTGCTTGTACATCTTGCGCAGGCCGCCGCTCGTCACGCGCGCGCCGATCACGTAGTTGCCCGGATCGTTCGGGTTGTCCGCGTAGAACTTGACGAGCGTGCCGAAAATGTCGGACGTCGACTCGTTAAGACCGCCCGCGTCGCCCGAATAGTTCAGGTTCGCGGTGGCTTCGGTTACGCCGTGGCTCATCTCGTGCCCGGCCACGTCGATCGACACGACGGGCTTCGGCAGGCGGCTGCCCGGCTCGCCGTCGCCGTACACCATCACGCGCGACGACAGCCATGCCGCGTTCGCGCCGGTCGTGCCGCTGCCGGTGTTGAATACCACGTGGGCGTAGCTCTTCACGCCGCGGCCGTCGTTGAAGATGCCGTTGCGGTTGTGCGTGGTCTTGTAGTAGTCCCAGGTCAGCGCGAGGCCGTAGTCGATGTCGGCGGCGACGGTCTGCCGGTCGCTGGTCGTGTTGTTGCCCCACACGTTCGTGCTGCTCGTGAAGATCGGCAGATCCGGGGCCCGCTCGATGTCGTCCGAGGTCAGGCCGCGGCCGTCGTACACCGAGCCGCTGCCGCGGGTCGGATCGAGCATCCGGTACGCGTTCGTGCCGGTCTGGTCGGTCGTCAGCGACAGGTTGCCGTAGTACAGCGAACGGCCGGTGCCGGTCGCGGAGGCGGTCTTGATCAGGTCCTGCGCATCGAGCACGTTGCCCGTGCGCGCGTCGACGTAGTAGAGCACGGCTTCGCCGTGCGCGTCGGTCGCCTTGCCGTATACGCGCACCGCGTAGGCGAGCGTCGGCGCGACGTCGCGCGCGAACACGACGAGATCCGCGTCCTCGACGCGGCGCACGTCCGTGCCGAAGCGCGCGGACGCGACGCGCCGGGCCGCGTCCACGCCCACGTCGGGCGCGTTGCGCACCACGAAGCGGTCGCCGACCTTGCCGATCTTGCCGGCGAGATTGATCGGCGTGGGCTGGGTCAGGTTCGCCTGTTTCAGTTGCCCCTGACTCGAGTGAACGACGACGTCGCCGCCGATCACGGGCAAACCCGCGTAGAAGCGGTCGAAGCGCACGTGCTCGGTGCCGTCGGGGTCGACGATCACGTCGCGCACCTGGAACTGGTCGCCCTCCACCGGCGCGCTCGTCGGCGCGGCCGCGAACTTCAGCGTGCGCGCGGCGCTGCCGGCGGCCAGATTGAAAGCGACCGGGTTTTGCTGGATCAGTTGCAGCGCCCGATCGACTGCGTCCTGTTGGTCGCCGGCGTGCGCAAACGCGCTGAGACTGGCCAGGGAAATCGCCGTGACGGACAGCAGGCAAGATAGTTTCTTCATGTAGTCCTCCAGATAATGAATGCGCAATTATTGAAAACGTATTAAGAGCAAGCACTAAACATGAGAGGTTCTGCGAACTGCAAGGGCATGCTAGGAGGTTAAATTAATATTTACAAGATAATTACCAATAAATTGATTTTTCATTGTGTCGACTTGAATCGAGTCAGGTGTTGGTGAGGAACTTGAAATGATCTTGTGCGGTGCGTTGGGCGCGTCGGTGACATTGAGCCGGCGGCATGCGCCGGGTGAGCGTCTGGCGATTCGATCGCGGAGTGGCGCTGCGTGCGATGCGGTTCGAGCGGAACTTCCGGTGCGTTTGCAGACAAATAACGGCGGCCGTGTTTTATATCATTGGATATTCATTTCAATTGTTAATGGTATCTTTATGAACATTCAATTGATCCATGAAGGCGTGTTTGTCAATTCAGGTGATCTGGATTTTCGAATGAGCGGAGGATGTCTGGCGAACTGGCCGGCGAACGAATGGTGAAATTGATTTGAAGCGCGAAACGGCGCGGTGTCCGATGACGCGCAAAAAATGCGGCTCATCGCTTGACGCGATGGCCGCCAACGGCGAACACCGAGGGCATAACCGTAGACACGCACGAGATCCCGCGCCGGACGTGTCCGGCGCGGGGAAGCTCGGTTGCTGTCGACGATGCTGAGCGCACCGTAGGGGTTCGGCTTGAGTCACACCTTGCTGGCGGCCGGCTTCGTCGCGTCGAATTCGGCTGTATTGCCGCCGCGCTCGCCGAGCTTCACGCCGCCGCCGTCGCGGGACAACTGGTCGCCGAGCTGCTTGCTACAGCCCGCGGGATAGGCGGTCTCCGTGGTGATCGGCACGGGTGAATCCAGGTATGACGGCGATACCCATGGCGCGTCTGCATCGTGAATGTAACGATGAGTGAAGCGGGATACCGCGGTCCGGCAAGCGAGATGCGTCACATGAGGCGTCTCGCGATGATGAACGGAGTGCTGGTCCGCAGATGCGGCATGTAAAACAGGCGATTGCGCGACAACCTGTCGCTCCTCGCGGGAAATCGAGCGAAAACGGTTCGACTGGGCGTCGTTGCAACGAATGCCGAATCCATGCGGGAGTGCGGCGGGAGACTTGCCGGGGCAATCGCGGCGGCGGGTTCCGAATCGCCGCCGATCCCCCTGGCCACTGGCGAGCGAGGCGAAATACTGCCGCGCGTTGTCTACGGGAGAAAACTCATTGTCGGTTCCGGCCCGGTATCATGTCGATGGCATACCTTGTTGAATCCGTGCGGGAGGATAGCGTCGTGCATGTCGGTGAGCGTTTCAACAGCATTACCCATCTCATTGGTGCCGTGCTGTCCGTGGTGGGGCTGGTGACGCTCGTGACGATGGGCGCGCTCGACGGCGACGCATACAAGGTCGTGAGCTTCAGCGTGTACGGTGCGATGCTGTGCGTGCTCTATGCGATCTCGACGCTTTACCACAGCGTGCGCAGCCCGCGCCTGAAAGCCATTCTGCAGAAATGCGATCATTCGGCGATCTACCTGCTGATCGCCGGCAGCTATACCCCGTTTACGCTCGTCACGTTGCGCGGACCGTGGGGCTGGTCGCTATTCGGCGTCAGTTGGGGGCTCGCCGCTCTGGGCATCGCGCAGGAACTCACGCTCGGGCGGCGCACCCGCATCGTGTCGATGACGCTGTATGTCCTGATGGGATGGCTCGCGCTCGTCGCCATCCGACCGCTGATCCATGCGTTACCGGCAGAGGGCACCGCCTGGCTCGTGGCTGGCGGCGTCATCTACAGCGCCGGCATCTATTTCTTCATCAACGATGAGCGCATCCGCCACGGACATGGCATCTGGCATCTTTTCGTTCTGGCGGGCAGCCTGTGTCAATTCGTCAGCGTCGCGCGCTACGTTGCATGATGTGCCGACGATCATGAGCGCCGGGCTGGCTGCCTGACGAAAAGCTGTCGTCCGCCTTGGACGGTCCTTGCCCGCGTGACGACGATAACGGTCGGTCTCGGGGCGAAGCGGACATCACGCGGCGGAAGGTCATCGATGTAGGCGGACGTGCGCGAGCGACGTCGTGCCGCATGCGATGAACGGCCGCTTACGAGGAGGGCATCGATCTCGAGATCGGAACTGGTGCGATACGGCACGCCGGATGCGGGTCAGGAGTGGTCTGTCGACGGTCTTTTCCAAGAACGACTTCTTCAAGCGTTTCATCGTCCAAGGACATCTGTTTTGAGACGAGTGGAACCGGCGAACCTCGGAGAAGATGTCTGATTGGGCGCTTCATGGCGTGCCGAAGACGACTTTTCCGAAAGCCCCAACGCCGATAGCGTGCCGCGAACCGGACAAGCGCACGCTCCATGCTGCGTGACGGTCCGGCCGCTAGAACAACCGCCCCTGCCCCGAGATCACCGATTCGAAATCATCGCGCAGAAACGGAAGAATCGCGTCGGCGACGGGCTGCAACTGGCGGCTCACGTAGAACGTGTAATCGATCGGCGTACGCAGCGTCTCGAGCGGCTCGGGACCCGCCGCCGTCATCACGTAGCTGATCCATCCGCCATGCTGGTACTGGAGTGGGCGTCCCTGTTCGCGATTGAATGCGTCGGCGACGCGCGCGGCGCGGACATGCGGCGGGACGTTGCGCTGGTAATCGCCCAGTGGCCGGCGCAGTCGTTTCCGATAGATCAGCAACGCATCGAATTCGCCGGCGAGCGTGCGGCGCACGTATTCCCGAATGAAGTCATGGTACGGCTCTCGCTTGAAGACCCGTCGGTATAGCTCCCGCTGGAACTGCTGGGCCAACGGAGTCCAGTCGGTCCGCACGGTCTCGAGGCCCTTGAACACGAGTCCCTCGCCGCCGTCCGGTGCAATGGTGAGACCGGCGTAGCGCTTCTTGCTGCCTTCTTCCGCGCCGCGGATGGTCGGCATCAGGAACCGGTGGTAGTGCCGCTCGTATTGGATCTCGAGGGCGCTGTCTAGTCCGAATCGGGCCTGCAGATGCGTCCGCCACCAGCGATTGATGTGGCCGACGAGCGCGCGGCCGATGCGATCGGCTTCGTCGCTGGCGTGCGGGCGTTTCAGCCAGACGAACGTCGAGTCGGTGTCGCCGTAGATGACGTCGTAACCCTGCGCCTCGATGAGCTTGCGCGTCTCGTGCATGATCTCGTGGCCGCGCATCGTGATCGACGACGCGAGCCTCGGATCGAAGAACCGGCATCCGGACGAGCCAAGCACGCCGTAGAACGCGTTCATGATGATTTTCAGGGCCTGCGACAGCGGCTGATTGTGCTGGCGCTTCGCGAGTTCGCGGCCTTCCCAGACGCGACGCACGATGTCCGGCAGGCAATGGCGGCTGCGCGAGAAGCGGGCGCCGAGAAAGCCGGGCACCGATTCGCTGTCGTCGGGAAGGCTGATGCCCTCGATGAGCCCGACCGGATCGATCAGGAAACTGCGGATGATCGACGGATACAGGCTCTTGTAGTCGAGCACGAGGACCGAATCGTAGAGTCCGGGCCGCGAATCCATCACGAAGCCGCCGGGACTCGTTTGCCCGGTCACGTCGCCGAGATTCGGCGCGACGTAGCCCAGCCGGTGCATCTTCGGCAAGTACAGATGCGTGAACGCCGCGACCGATCCGCCGATGCGGTCCGCCGGCAGCCCGGTGACGCTCGCGCGTTCGAGCATGAACGGCAGCAGATCCGCTTTCTCGAAAATGCGCGTGACGAGCTCGCAGTCCTTCAGGTTGTAGCGTGCGAGCGCGGGCTTGTCGTGATCGAACCGGCGCTGGATTTCGTCCATGCGCTGGTATGGGTTGTCGATCGCCTTTCCTTCGCCGAGCAGCGATTGCGCGACATATTCGAGACTGAATGACGGGAAGGTCCAGGTCGCGGATTTCAGCGCGTCGATGCCGTCGATCACGAGCCGCCCGGCCGCCGCCGCGAAGAAATGATCGGGCTGCTGGCCGTGCGCCCGCCAGTCGAGCACGCTGCCGCCGCGTCCGAGCCGCAGCGGAACCCGATACTGCTCGGCGTGCGCATGCAGCACGCGCAGGTCGAATTGCACGAGATTCCAGCCGATGATCACGTCGGGATCGTGCCGCGCGAGCCAGTCGTTCAGCCGCTCGATCAGCGCGGGCCGGCTTTCGCAGTATTCCAGCAGAAAATCGACGTTGCCGTTGCCGTTGCCGTTGCCGTTGCCGTTGCCGTTGCCATCGCCATCGCCATCGCCATTGCCATCGCCGTTGGCCGGGCCGAGCATGAAGACCTGCCGCTGTCCGCATCCCTCGAGCGCGATCGAGTAGAGCTCGCTCCGGGCGCTCGTTTCGATGTCGAGCGACACGCATCGCAGTGTCGGGCGATAGTCGCTGCCGGTTTTCAGCTCGCCGTCGAGCAATGTGCCGTCGCTGTCCGGCACGCCGCGGAATCGGACCGGCGCGGTGATGAAGCGCTCCATCATATAGCGCTCCGGCGGAAGGACGTCGGATTCGTAGACGTCGACGCCCGACTGGTTCAGGCGCTTCTTCAGGGCGGCGAGATGGCGGTATCGCCGGCAATAGAGGCCGACGACCGGGCGTCGACGGAAGTCGCGCAGCGGGAGGGGGCGCAGCACGGCGTCGGTGTCGCCGTTCAGCGCGCGTTCGGCCTGTTCCTGTTGCTCGGCGGGGATGAACGCAACCGATTCCTGCGTGCGCAAGCGGACCCGGCGCGGGCCGCGCTCGGTCGCCAGCCAGAACTCGACCTCGGTGCCCTTCGCCGTATCCCGCCAGTGGCGGGTGAGAATGAAGCCCTGTTCGAATTCCGTCAAACCATACTCTCGCTATCGACACGCAGCCGCGGGATTGTAGCGCCGGCGGCGGCGCGCGGCACGCGACGGCGCGCGGATTCGGATTTCGTCGGCTGATTGCGAGGCGAGGCGGCGCTTGTCGTCAGTGACGGCGGGCGTATGCCACATGCGGCTGCCGGAGGGTTCCGGCTGGGGCCGTTGCCGCGAAGGTTCATGAAGCCGCATACATGACAGGCTCTATGCGCTTGCACGATATATCGCATGCAACGCGCATCGGGCTCGTGCATCCGCCCGATGAATCCCCGGCGCGACGTCCATACCATACGACTCACACAATATGAATGATCCGGAGACGCGTATGGACCACCCCTCTTCCGTTGCGGCACGATCCGCGTCGGATTCGCTGAACGACGGCTATCGCAAGGTCACGTTCCGGCTGATCCCGCTGATCTTCGTCTGCTACCTGTTCAACTACCTCGACCGCGTCAACGTCGGCTTCGCGAAGCTGCAGATGCTGGGCGACCTGCAGATGAGCGAAACCGTCTACGGTCTCGGCGCGGGCATCTTCTTCGTCGGCTATGTGCTCGCGGGCGTGCCGAGCAATCTGATTTTGCGGCGCGTCGGCGCGCGCGCGTGGATCGCGATCATCATGATCGCGTGGGGCGCGCTGTCCTCGTCGCTGCTGTTCGTGAAGACGCCGGCATCGTTCTATACGCTGCGCTTCTTCACCGGCATCGCGGAAGCCGGCTTCTTTCCGGGCATGGTGCTCTATCTGACGCAATGGTTCGGCGCCGAGCATCGCGGTCGGGCGATCGCGCTCTTCATGTCGGCGATTCCGATCTCCGGCGTGATCGGCGGCCCGCTGTCGGGCTGGATGCTCGATCACTTCTCGGTTGGGCAAGGCGGACTCGCGGGCTGGCAGTGGCTGTTCCTCTTGCAGGGCGCGCCGACGATCCTGCTCGGCGTCGCGGTGTTCGCGTTTCTGCAGGACCGGATCGACGACGCGCGCTGGCTGTCGGACGACGAGAAGGCGGCGCTCAGCCGCGCGCTCGCGACCACCGCGACCGATGCCGCGCGGTCGTCGTCCGGACAGCCACAGCGGATGCGCGACATCCTGTGCAACGCCGCCGTCTGGAAATTCGGCATCGTCTATTTCAGCATCCAGATGGGCGTGTACGCGATCAACTTCTGGCTGCCGTCGATCATCCGTTCGCTCGGCGTGAGCGGCAGCGGCGCCATCGGCTGGCTGAGCGCCATCCCGTATCTGTTCGCGAGCATCGCGATGATCGCGGTCGGCAAATCCGCCGATGCGCGCCAGGAGCGCCGCTGGCATTTGAGTGTTCCGATGGCGGTGGGCGTCGCGGGTCTGCTGATGGCCGCGCAGTCCGGCAATGCGATCGTGCCCGCGATGATCGGCCTGGTGCTCGCGACGGCGGGCGCGCTCACCGCGCTCGCGATGTTCTGGCCGCTGCCGACCCTGGTGCTGACGGGCACGGCGGCGGCGGGCGGCGTCGCGCTCATCAATTCGCTGGGGCAGGTCGCGGGCTTCGTGAGTCCCTACATCGTCGGCTGGATCAAGGACGCGACGCAGCGCACCGATCTCGCGCTCTACATCCTGTCGAGCACGATGGTGGTGGGCATCGTCCTCGTGATGCGCACGCACGCGCGTCGCGCCGGCCGCTGACGGGCGGAAGGCCGCGCCTTTCACCACGGCATTCGCGCGCGACAGCGCGCGTCATCGAAGAGGTTCGCTCATGAAGATCGTGATAGCTCCCGACTCGTTCAAGGAAAGCCTGACCGCGGTCGAAACGGCGCGGCAGATCGAGGCCGGGTTCCGTGAAGTGTTCGCCGACGCCGATTACCGGTGCCTGCCGATCGCCGACGGCGGCGAAGGCACGGTCGACGCGCTCGTTTCGGCGGCGGGCGGCGAGCGCCGCATCGCGAACGTCGGCGATCCGCTCGGCCGCGCGACGCGCGCCGCGTTCGGCATCCTGTCCGACGGCACGGCGGTCATCGAGATGGCCGAAGCGAGCGGCCTGCATCTCGTGTCACCCGACCTGCGCGATCCGTGCGCAACGTCGAGCCGGGGCACGGGCGAGCTGATCCGCGCGGCGCTCGACGCCGGCGCGCGGCGTTTCATCGTCGGTCTCGGCGGCAGCGCGACGAACGACGGCGGCGCAGGCATGCTGCAAGCGCTCGGCGCGCATCTCGCCGACGCCGACGGCAGGCCGATCGGCGCGGGCGGCGCGCAGCTCGAGCGGCTCGCGCGCATCGACGTCGCCGGTCTCGACGGCCGGCTCGCGGATTGCGCGTTCGAAGTCGCGTGCGATGTCGACAATCCGCTCGTCGGGCCGAACGGCGCGTCGGCGGTGTTCGGGCCGCAAAAGGGCGCGACGCCCGAGATGATCGCGCATCTCGATCGCAACCTCGCGCATTTCGCGGCGATCATCGAGCGCGACATCGGCCGGGCCGTCGCGCGGCTACCGGGTGGCGGCGCGGCGGGCGGTCTCGGCGCGGCGATGTCCGCGTTCCTGAACGCGGCGCTGCGGCCGGGCGTCGAGATCGTGACCGACGCGCTGCGGCTGCGCGACGCGATTCGCGGCGCGAGCCTCGTCGTGACGGGCGAGGGCTGCATCGACGGCCAGACGCTGCGGGGCAAGGCGCCCATCGGCGTCGCGCGCATCGCGGCGGAATGCGGGGTGCCCGTCGTCGCGATCGGCGGCGCGGTGACGGGCCAGGCCGACGCGCTGTATCGGCACGGCATCGACGCGATCTTCGCGTCCGTCAGGCGCGCGTGTACGATCGACGAAGCCCTCCGCGACGCGGCGATCAACGTTCGCTTCGCCGCCCGCAACGTCGCGGCGGCGATTCGCGTCGGCTGGCATCTCGGCCGGCATGCGTCGTCGCGGCACGCCGCATAGCGCACACGCATCGGCCGCCCGATCGCCGGCCGGCCGAATTCACCCGATTCACTTCTCTGCTCTGCACACGGATATGCGAAACGAAAACCACACCGACCGCGCGCGCCGCCGTTCGACGAAGATCGTCGCCACGCTCGGCCCGTCGAGCTCGACGGAGACCGGCATCGAGGCCCTCGCGCGCGCGGGCGCCGACGTCTTCCGCCTGAATTTCAGCCACGGCACGCACGCCGACCACGCGTCGCGTCATGCGGCCGTCCGCGCGATCGAGGCGCGCCTCGGGCATCCGATCGGCGTCCTGCTCGACCTGCAGGGCCCGAAGCTGCGCGTCGGGCAGTTCGCGGGCGGGCGCGCGTCGATCGTCAAGGGCCAGCCGTTCGTGTTCGACATGGACCCGGCGCCCGGCGGCGCGCATCGCGTGGCGCTGCCTCATCCGGAGATTTTCGACGCCGTCCGGCCGGGCCATCTGCTCCTCGTCGACGACGGCAAGCTGCGGTTCCGGGTGCAGGCCGTGTCGACGGGACGCATCGAGGCGATCGCGCTGCTCGATGGCGTCGTGTCCGACCGCAAGGGCGTCAGCGTGCCCGACGCCACGCTCGCGATTCCGGCGCTGTCGGCGAAGGATCGCGACGATCTCGCGTTCGGGCTGTCGCTCGGCGTGGATTGGGTCGCGCTGTCGTTCGTGCAGACCGCGCAAGACGTGCACGACGCGCGCGCGCTGATCGGCTCGCGCGCCGCGATCGTCGCGAAGATCGAAAAGCCGCAGGCGGTCGAGAACATCGCCGACATCGTCGACGCCGCCGACGCGGTGATGGTCGCGCGCGGCGATCTTGGCGTCGAGATGTCGCTCGAAGACGTGCCGAGCGTACAGAAGCGGATCATCCGGCTCGCGCGCGCGGCGGGCAAGCCGGTGATCGTCGCGACGCAGATGCTCGAATCGATGACGGGCGCGCCGAGCCCGACGCGCGCGGAGGCGTCCGACGTCGCCGCGGCCGTCTACGACGGCGCCGACGCGGTGATGCTGTCCGCGGAATCGGCGTCGGGCCAGTATCCCGTCGAAGCGGTCGACTTCATGCGCAAGATCGTCGCGACGACCGAGGCGGACCCGATCCAACCGCAGTTGATGAAGGCGATCGGCGCCGCGCACGCGCCGAACGCGACCGATGCGATCGGCGCGGCGATCGAAGTGGTTTCGGATACACTTCGGCTCGGCGTCGCCGTCACGTACACGGCCTCGGGCGCCACGGCGATACGCCTGTCGCGCTTGCGGCCGAGCACGGCGATCCTGAGCCTCACGCCGCGCGCCGACATCGCGCGCCGGCTGACGCTCGCATGGGGCGTCCACTCGCGCGTGGCGGGGGAGGCGACCGGCATCGAGAACATCGTCGAGATCGCGATCGAAGCCGCGCGCGCGGACGGGTTCCCGACGGACGAATGTCCGATCGTCGTGGCCGCAGGCGTACCCTTCGGACATCCCGGCTCGACGAACCTGATGCGCATCGTCTGGCCGACCGAAATGGCGCGACGATAGGCTTCGGGGCCAGCGCCGGTCCCAGGCCCGCTTCGACGCCGCTCCTGCTATTCGACCTGACCGCCATGATGATCGATGCCCGGCTCGCGACTGAAATCGTCGCACGCACCGTCGAAGTGATGCCGTTCGATGTGAACGTGATGGACGCGCACGGCCTGATCCTGGCGAGCAGCGACGCCGGCCGCGTGGGCGAGATCCACGCGGGCGCGCAGCTCGCGCTCGCCCGCGAGCGCGCGGTCGAGATCGACGACGCCATGGCCGCGAATTTGAGCGGCGTGCGGCCCGGCATCAATTTGCCGCTGAGCGTGCGCGGCAGGGTTTGCGGCGTGATCGGCGTCACCGGCGAGCCGGACAAGGTCCGCCGGTTCGGCGAGCTGCTGCGCGTTACGGCGGAATTGATCCTCGAACGCGAGCAGCTGACGCTCGAATTGCGCCGCAACGCACGCCATCGGGAGGAGTTCGTCCTCCAGCTTCTGAGACGCACCGCCACGTTCGCCGAGCTCGAGGCATGGGCCGACCGGCTGGGCATCGACGTGCGGCTCGCGCATACGGCGATCGTGTGCCGCCTGATCGACATCGACGCGAACCCGGAGGCCGGGATCAGCCAGATCGAGGCAATGCAATCGCAACTGGCGCACGAGTGGCCGCAGTTGCTGACCGCGAAGACGTCGTATCGGGAGCTCGTGATGTTCGACACGATCGATACGCGCGCCGTGCACGACAGCGCGCTGGCGACGCATGCCGGCAAGCGGCTCGCCGCGCTGGAAGGCACGCTGCGCAAGGTCGCGACGCAGCCGTTCTCGCTTGCGCTCGGCATCGCGCTCGAAGGCATCGACGGTTTCGAACGCTCGTATCAGTGCGCGCTCGCGACGCTTCGCGTCGGCGTGGCGCGGACATCGCAGAGGGCCGCGTATTCGTACTACGAATTCGTGCTGCCCGTGTTGCTGTCGGCGCTGTCGCAGGGCTGGCAGGCCCGGCAGCTCCGCTTGCCGCTCACGCGCCTGCTCGCGCGCGAACGGCGTTCCGGCGCGCTGCTCGAAACGCTGAAGGCGTGGTACGCGAACGATGGCCACCCGAGCGCGACGGCGGACGCGCTCGGCATCCATCGCAACACGCTCGATTACCGGCTGCAGCAGATTCGCGATGCGACGGGTCTCGATCTCGGGGCGATGGACGATCGGCTCTGGCTGTATATCGCGCTGCAGACGGTGGTGAGCAGCCCTGACGGTTGCGAGGACGACTCCGACGGCAAGCGTTCGTCGACTTGAGCGGCGCGGATCGGTCCGGGCCATGAGAGGGCGGGCGAGCCGTTCGGCAAAGAGCGCGGCGGCGCGTCGAACGGAACCGCGCGTACGCGATACCCGCCCGGAATGAACGGCGCGTGTCGTTCTGCTCGATGGCTACGCGAAATCGAATGTGTCGCGGTGCCGCCATGGTTCGATCGCGAGCGTCAGCATCGTTGCAGGGCGCCCGGTCCGCGCGCAATTGCGCCTCCACACGCGGCCGTTCGGCTTGTTCGGCGCACTTCATGGAATTGCACTTGTCGGGTTATTCCCTGCCGCGTCTGATCCGTTCGCATCCCTAGCCGATACAAATGTTCCGATTCGGCGATTGCTCATTTTTCCGAATATCCGTAAAAAATACGGATATTTTTGTGAAACTATCCATTTAATAAATTTCGTTGGGATGCCGTTTTAGGGTGGCGAATTATTTCGGGTTGGATTGAATGATTTCATGGAAATAAACGACTCGATGAATTGATGTGTGGATGAGTTTGTTTTGTAACAAAACGCTTACTCTTATATAAACATACTCACACTAATCAAGTTTCAAATTTATTCTTTTTGTCGTAGACTTCGCTTCGGTTCAATTATCCCGATTAATGCAGGGATGTCATCATCCGCAGCTAGCGGCGCTTGATGACGGCGCCGGACGTTTCCGGTTTCGTTTCAATGCCTCTTGCTTGAACCGGCGCCAGCGCGTCAACGGCGCCGGAGCATCATCCGTTTGTCCCACCAAGTCTCGCCGGTCGTTGGCTGTAATCGTCCGCTCGCGGTCGATGAATGGCGTTGCGCAATCCAGGCATCGATCATTGCCGTGCGGAAAAACGAATCGTTCAGCATCTTCCATCAAGGTAATCGACGGATTATTTAACCAATCCAAACCGATGGTGCGCTTGATTTGAGATGAATTCGTGCATTTCAGGTCGTGGCGGCGAGCAGTGTTCGGTTTCATGCGAACAATCGAGCCCTTGCGGGATGATGAGCTGAATCGTCTCACGCAGTCGAGTGTCAATCGGCTGCCGATTCGTCTTCGGGCGTATCGGCGGCCAGTCAGGTAGGGATTCACCCCGAAATCGTTTATCGAGGCGTCCGCGCGAACGCGCACGGACGCTTGCTCATAACTTGCACCATAAGCATGGAGTACCTGCACCATGACGACATCAACCCTCGATTCGCCGCGCCTTTCCGAACACGAGGCGCATCCCCCGTCACCGCGGCACGTTGCCGATCTGCTGTTGCGGGCGGCGCGACTGCATCCGCACACGGGCGTCCGTTTCGTTTCGGCGGAGTCCGCGGAAAAGGGCGTATTCCTGACGTATCCCGAACTGCTCGACCAGGCGCGCCGCATATTGGGCGGCCTTCGGGCGCGCGGCTATCGGTCCGGCATGAAGGTCGCGTTGCTGCTCGAGCACGCGAACGATTTCATTCCGGCATTCTGGGCTTGCGCGCTCGGCGGATTCGTCCCGTGTCCGCTCGTGCCGATTCGCAACGACCCGGAACGCTGGGCGAAGCATCTCGCGCATGTCGACATGCTGCTCGATCACCCGCTTCTCGTCACGACCGAGGCGCTGAAGAGCGATCTGCCGGGCGGCATGCTCGCCGTCAACCTGAATGCGCTGCGCGCGGGGGTGCCCGACGAGTCGGTTCACGCCGCGCAGCCGTCGGACCCCGCGGTCTTCGTGCTCACGTCCGGCTCCACCGGCAATTCGAAGGCGGTCGTGCTCACGCACGGCAACCTGCTGGCGTCGATGGCGGGCAAGAACGATCGTCAGCAGCTCACCGCCACGGACGTCACGCTCAACTGGATCTCGTTCGATCACGTCGCCGCGCTTCTGGAAGCGCACTTGCTGCCGCTCTATGTCGGCGCCGTGCAGCTTCATGTCGAATCCGCGGCGATCCTGACCGACACGCTGCTGTTCCTGCGCCTCATCAGCCGCTATCGCGTCACGATGACGTTCTCGCCGAACTTTCTGTTCGGGCAACTGAATGCCGCGCTCGAGTCGATGGGCGACGAAGCGCTCGGGGCCTTGCGCCGCACGCTCGATCTGTCGCCGTTGCGGCACATCGTTTCGGGCGGCGAAGCCATCGTCGTCGCGACCGGGCAGCGCTTCCTCGATCTCCTCGCGCCTTGCGGACTCGCTCGCAACGCGATGTGGCCGGCTTTCGGCATGACCGAGACGTGCGCCGGCTCCGTGTATTCGCGCGAATTCCCGGAAGGCGACGCCGATCGCGAGTTCGCGTCGCTCGGCCTGCCGGTACTCGGACTGCAGATGCGCATCGCGGATGACCGCAACAATCTGCTGCCGGACGGCGAGCCCGGCGAGTTCCAGTTGCGCGGCCCGATGATCTTCCATCGCTATCACAACAACGACGAAGCCACGCGCGCGGCCTTCACCGATGACGGCTGGTTCCGCACCGGCGATCTCGGGCGCATCGAGAACGGCAGGCTCTGGCTCGTCGGCCGCAGCAAGGACAGCGTCATCGTCAACGGCGTCAATTACTTCAGCCACGAACTCGAAACGACGCTCGAGGCGCTGGACGGCATCAAGCGCTCTTTCGTCGCGGCATTTCCGACGCGCGACAGCGGCGACGAATCGGAGCAGCTCGTCGTGACGTTCACGCCGTCGTTCCCGCTGGAAGACGAGGACCAGTTGCACCGGCTGATCATCGCGATCCGCAACGGCACGATCCTGCTGTGGGGCTTCCGGCCCGCACTGATTTTGCCGCTGCCGGAAGACGAGTTCCCGAAAACGAGCCTCGGCAAGACCCAGCGCGCCATCATGCGCAAGCGCCTGGAGGCGGGCGGATATGACGGCTACAAGGCGTCCGTCGCCGACATGACGAATCGTCAGATCGGCGGCTACGTGGCGCCCGCCGGCGAGACGGAGACCGCGGTCGCCGCGATCTTCGCGGAGATGTTCCAGGTCGCGCCCGACGCCATCAGCGCGACCGCCAGCTTCTTCGATCTCGGCGGCACCTCGCTCGACATCCTCAAGCTCAAGCGGCACGTCGAGCAGCGGCTGCACGTCGTCGATCTGCCGATCGTGACGATCCTCCAGAACCCGACGGCGCGCGCGCTGGCCGCACGTCTCACGTCGGGCGAGCGCGTCACGGCGGGCGAATACGATCCGGTCGTGCCGCTTCAGCTCACGGGCGCCAAGACGCCGCTCTTCTGCGTGCATCCCGGCGTGGGCGAGGTGCTCGTGTTCGTCAATCTCGCGAAGTACTTCGTCAACGAACGCCCGTTCTATGCGTTGCGCGCCCGAGGATTCAATGAAGGCGAGACGTACTTCTCCAGCTTCGACGAGATGGTGAACACGTATGTCGAAGCGATCCGCAAGCGGCAGCCGCACGGACCCTACGCGGTCGCTGGCTATTCGTACGGCGGCGCCGTCGCGTTCGAAATCGCGAAGGTGCTCGAATCGCAAGGCGAGCGCGTGGACTTTGTCGGCAGCTTCAATCTGCCGCCGCACATCAAGTATCGGATGGACGAGCTCGACGAGGTGGAAGGGGCCGTCAACCTGGCGTTCTTCCTGTCGCTGATCGACAAGCAGCAGTCCCTGACGCTGCCCCCGCAACTGCGCGCCGCGATGCCGGAGCAAGACCCGCTCGCGTATCTGATCGACAATGCACCGCCCGGGCGGCTCGCCGAGCTCGATCTGGATCTGCCGAAGTTCCGCGCATGGGCCGGGCTCGCACAGTCGCTGCTGACGCTCGGGCGTTCGTACGCGCCATCCGGCAACGTGCAGTCGATGTCGATCTTCTATGCGATTCCGCTGCGCGGCACCAAGGACGACTGGCTGAACAAGGAACTGCGCCGCTGGGACGAGTTCACGCGCGCGCCGAATCGCTACATCGACGTGGCGGGCGAGCACTACACGCTGATGGGACCGGCGCACGTCGGGACGTTCCAGGCGGTGCTGCGCTCGGAACTCGACCGCGCGCTCGGCGGCAAATAACCTCGCGTTTCATGTCACGGATGACCGAAAAGAGGATTCTCATGACTGTGTCAGGCATCGATACGCGCGTTGACGCGAAGCGGAAGAACGCGCAGAGCGCGAAGAAGAAAATCTTGATCACGGGCGCGACCGGCCAGGTGGCGCGGCCCGTCGCCGAGGCGCTGGCGGCGGAGCACGAAGTCTGGGCGATCGGCCGCTTCAGCGATGCGAGCGTCGAGGACGCGTTGCGCGCGAAGGGCGTCAACACGTGGCGGTGGGACATGGAGCGCGACACGCTCGACGGCCTGCCCGACGACTTCACGCACGTGCTGCACGCGGCAGTCCGGCGCGGCGAGGACGGCGATTTCGACAAGGCGATCGAGGTCAACACGGTCGCCACCGGCCGCCTGATGACGCACTGCCGTACCGCCGACGCGTTCGTCTACGTGTCGAGCGGCAGCCTGTACGCGCGTCAGGCGCTCGACCATCCGTATGCGGAGACCGATCCGCTCAACGGCGTCGCGCACTGGCTGCCCGCTTATCCGATCGTCAAGATTTCATGCGAAGGCGTCGTGCGCGCGTTCTCGGCCGCGCTCGGCTTGCCGACGGTCATCGCGCGTCTGAACGTCGCGTACGGCCCGTACGGTCACGGCGGCGTGCCGGTGCTGCTGTACCGGCAACTGCTCGCCGGCAAGCCGGTTGCGATCCCGCAGGAAGGCCAGAACTGGGCGTCGCTGATCCACACCGACGATCTCGTCCGGCAAGTGCCGCTGCTATGGGACGCCGCGGCGTCGCCCGCGCTCGTGCTGAACTGGGGCGGTGACGAAGCCGTCGGCATTCAGGACTGCCTCCAATACATCGCGGACATCACGGGTGTCGATGCGCGTTTCGAGCGCAGCGACGTGACGCGGGAAACGTACGCGTTCGACAACACGAAGCGGCGCGCGCTCATCGGCAATTGCACCGTGCACTGGAAAGAGGGCGTGCGTCGGACCATCGAAACCCACTTCCCCGGGGCGGTCAAGCCGCGCTCGGCCGTGCAATCGTAACGCGCGAGACAGGAGAGTTTTGCGATGTCCACCAACATGCAGACCGTACGGGCTTCGTACGAGGCCTTCCACAACCGCGACCTGCCCGGCGTGCTGGCCGCCCTCGCGCCGGACGTGCTCTGGACCCACCCGGACGGCATGAGCCCGTACGGGCTCGGCGGAACGAAGAAAGGTCACGACGAAGTGATCGCCTTCATCAAGCACGTGCCGACGCACATCGCCGAGATGCGGCTCGCGCCGGAGGCGTTCATCGAGTCCGGCGATCGCATCGTCGTGCTCGGCGCGCGCCGCGTCACCGCCGTCAACGGGCGCAGCGGCACGTTGAAGTTCGTGCACGTATGGATGTTCGCGAACGGCAAGGCGGTCACGTTCGAAGACTATTTCGATACGGCCGAAATGATCAATCTGATCGCGGCCTGACGGTTGGGGCTCGCGCAGCGACGACGACGCTTCGGGCGCTGTCCGGCCCGCCGCGTTTCTTCGCGTCGCCGCGCGAGCGCCCGACGACAGGCCGAACCCATATCTCATGCAAAGGAGCAACTTCATGGCGGAAGTGGAAGCGAACCCGGCACCGCATATCGCGATACTGCAGATGATCACCGGCAAGTGGAATGCGCAGGCGCTGTATGTCGCCGCCGAGCTGGGCATTGCCGATCTGCTGGCGGAGAAGGAACGGACGGCGGACGAGCTGGCCGCCGCGACGGACACCCACCCGGAAGCGCTTTACCGGGTGCTGCGCGCGCTCGGCAATCTGGGCGTCTTCATCGAAGGAGACGGGCGGCGGTTTCGCAACAGCCCGCTCGGCGACACGCTGCGGCACGACGTGCCGGGTTCGATGCGCGGGATGGCGCGCATGGCGGGCATGGACGTGGGCTGGCAGGCGTGGGGGCAACTGCTCTACAGCGTCAAGACCGGCCGGAGCGCGTTCGAGCACGTCGTGGGCGGGCCGGGCTTCGAGTACATCGGCGCGCATCCGCAGGTCGCGCAGCTCGTCAATGATGCGATGACGAGCATCAGCGAACTGGAGTCGCCGACGGTGGCCCGCGCGTACGATTTCTCCGGAGCCCGAACGATCGTCGACGTCGGCGGCGGACACGGCTTTCTGCTGGCGACGCTCCTTCTCGCGAACCCGAACGCGAAAGGCGTGCTCTTCGAACTGCCGCACGCTTGCGATGGCGCGCGGCGGCTTTTCGCGAAGCACGGGCTGACCGAACGCGTGGACGTGGTGCCGGGCGACGCGAGCCGGTCGATCGACGCGCGCGGCGACGTCTACGTGATGAAGCACGTCATCTGCGACTGGGACGATGCGCAGGCCATTCGGATCATGACGAACTGCGCGGAGGCCATGCCGTCGGGTGGAAAGCTCCTGCTGGTGGAGGCCGTGCTCACGCCGCCCGGCGAGCCGCATTTCGCGAAGCTGCACGATCTGGAAATGCTCATCATGAGTTCCGGCGGACATGCGCGCACGGCCGACGGGTATCGGCGGCTCTACGAGGCAGCCGGGCTATCGATGACGGCGGTTCATCCGGCAGAAGGCATGCACAGCGTCATCGAAGGCGTCAAGGCGTGACGCATGCCGCGGACCGCGCGGATCGACGCGGTCCGCGGCCGTTCGGTTCGGTTTGCCGGCTCGGCCCGTGCCCAACGGACGGCGGTACGCTCGTGCACGTGTAACGGGCGCGCGGCTCGATCCGATCGGGTCGATGCCGCGCGCACGATCGATAGCGAACGGCGAGCACGCGCCGCACGGCGCACCGAAGTCGTTTGCGTCGCCCCGCGAGACTCGCTACGTCACCTTGCCGCGCAAATAAGCCGACAGGTGCTCGGCCCCGGTGACGAGAAAGAACGTGATGATCAGCAGCAGCGAGACGGTCCGATACTGGAACAGATTCATCGCGGTCAGCAGATGAAAGCCGATGCCGCCCGCGCCGACGAAACCGAGCACGAGCGAGGAGCGCAGGTTCTCGTCGAAGCGGTACAGCGCGATGCCGAGCAGCGACGGCAGCACGCCCGGCACGACCGCGTGCGTGAAGACTTGCAGGCGGCTCGCGCCCGTGAGCGTCAATGCTTCGACGGGACCCATGTCCATGTCCTCGATGACTTCCGAGAAGAGCCGCCCGAGCATGCCGACCGAATGCACGGCCAGCGCGAGCGCGCCCGGGAACGGACCGAGGCCGACGGCCGTCACGAACAGCAGCGCCCACACGAGATCCGGCACGACCCGCGTGATGCCGATCAACGAGCGCGCCGCAAGATACAGCGGCCGGGCCGGCGTGACGTTGGCGGCGGCGAGGATCGCGAGCGGAAACGCGAAGACGACGCCGCAGACCGTGCCGAACACGGCGACGTCGATCGTTTCCACCACCGCCCACAGGCTCGACCTCAGCTTGCCGAAATCGGGCGGCATCGACCGTGACAGGATGTCGAGCATTCCGTGCACGCCGGTGACGAGATCCTGAGGGCGCGCCTCGACGACATAGCAGGCCTGGGCGAACAGCGCGAGGCCGAGCAGCGCGGCGACGAACAGGCCGGCGGGCCGCGCTTCGCGCGAGCCCGGTTGCGGTGCGCCGTGCACGCTGTGATTCATCGTGTGGTTCATCGCGGCTCCGATGCGTAAAGATGGGTCACCGTCGCCGGATTCACGGCCGCGGCCGCTTCGTCGAATACGACCGCGCCCTGGCGCAGGCCGATCAGCCGATCCGCATAGCGTTGCGCGAGCCCCGGCTGATGCAGCACGCAGACGACTGCGATACCGTCCTCGGTCGCCAGCCGGCGCAGCAGCCGCATGACTTCCTCGGCCGCCTCGGGGTCGAGGCTCGCGAGCGGCTCGTCGGCAAGCAGCACTTGCGGCCGCTGCGCGAGCGCGCGAGCCACCGCGACCCGCTGCGCCTGGCCGCCCGACAGCGTGCCCGCGCGCTGCCGGGCGAGGTGCAGCAGGCCGACTTCGTCGAGCAAGCCCAGCGATGGCTGCATTTCGGCGCGCGGTACGCGGCCGAACGCGGTTTCCCACGTGCGGTAGCGGCCGAGTGCGCCGGTGCACACGTTGGCGAGCACGCTGCGGCGCTTCACGAGGTTCGCGTGCTGTGAGATCAGCGCGATCGGCAGTCTCGCCACACGCAGCAACTCGCCGGAGAGGCCGGCGAGGTTGCGACCGGCGACCTCGATCGTGCCGCTGGTCGGCCGGTTGAGGCCGACCACGCACTTCAGGAACGTCGACTTGCCGCAGCCATTGCTGCCGAGCATCACGACGAATTCGCCCGCGCGAACCGACAGATCCAGCCCGCGCAGCGCGACGTGTCCGTTCGGATAGCGCATCGACAAGCCGCGCACCGCGAGTTTCGTCTCGCCGCCGGCCACGACGCGCGGCGGCATCGCGGAAACGGGCGCGAACGATATCGGCGCGCGTCCGATCGCACCGACGTGAGGCGTTCCGATGGGCATGTTCATAGTTTGTTCAGATCGATGTTCAGCATCGAGACGAGGCTGCGAATCACGTCGTAGGCGGCGTCCGTCTGCGGCGCGGTACGCAGCGCCGGGCCCAACGCTGTCGCGATGAACTTCTGCGTGCCCGGCGACAGCTCGTGGAAATCCAGATTGCACAGCACCTCGGTCAGCCGCGCCTTGACGTTCGCCGGCAGATCGCCGCGAATCGCGATCGGATCGATCGGAATCGGTTCGGACTGCCACAATGTGACGAATGCCGCCGGGTCGTACTGGTTGCCGAGTTTCGCGCTCGCGATCTGCGAGCTGTTCAGCTCGCCCGCTTTCACCTTGTGATTGCGCAGGGCCTCGAACGACGCGGTATGGCTTCCCGCGTAGAGCGCGCGCACGTCGGTGTTCGGATCGATGCCGGCCTTCTTCAGGCCGATTGCCGGAAACAGATGCCCGGACGTGGACGCGGGATCCGAGTACGCGAACGACTGGCCCTTGACGTCCGTCAGCGTCTTGATGCCGGAACCCGGCCACGTGACGATCGACGCGGTATACGTGGCGGCCTTGCCGTTCTTGTCCGCGAACGTGGCGACCGCTTCGGCGCGCGCCAGCTTGTTCGCGAGCACGTAGCCGAGCGGGCCGAATTCGGCGATGTCGAGCTTGCCGGCGCGCATCGCTTCGATCTCGGCGTTGTAGTTGGTCGCGATCGAAAGCTGCACCGGGCAGCCCGTCTTCTTGCTGATCAGGTCCGCGATCTCCTTGTACGCGGGTTGCAGCAACGCAGTGGCCTCGTAGGGGACGACGCCGAAGCGGATCGTGCCGCCGCTCGGGCAGACGGATTCGGCGTGCGCGGCGCCGGCCATGACGGAGAGCGAAGCAGCGACCGCCGCCAGGATTGTCGAGAGTTTCAATTTACGCTCCAGAAGATGCTGGGATCAGGTTGGAACAATCGGTAAAAGTCAGGATGGCGATCTATCGAAAGCACTTCGTCGTCCGGACGAGCAGGCCGGCCCGATGACGGCGGCGCTATTGCGCGGCCGCCGCTTCGCCGGCCCGCAGCACGTCCGGCAGTCCGCCTGCGGCGGCACGTTGCGGATAACGCGCGGAGAACACGTGACGGCCCGCGCTCCAGGTGTTCGTCACCATCGGCCATCGACCTTCAAACGACACCGATACGAGATCCGCCCGCGCGCCGACCGCGATGCGGCCGCGATCGGCGAGGCCGCACGCGTCGGCGGAATTGCGCGTGACGAGCGCGATCGCCGACGGCAGATCGAGCCGCGCCTGGTCGGCGGCGATGAACGCGGCGACGACGAGCGTCGACGGCTGGTAGTCCGAACACAGACAGACGGACTTGCACGCGCGGATCGCGTCGATCGCACGCATCGAGCCGCTTTGGCTCTTCCCGCGCAGCACGTTCGGCGCGCCGAAGAGCGTCGGCAGTCCGAGCCCGGTCGCCGCGCGCGCGGTCGCATCGTTGGTCGGGAACTCGGTCATCCGGATGCCTAATCGCTTCATCGCGGCGACGCGCTCGGCCGAGTCGTCGTCGTGGCTCGCCGTCGGCACGCCGGTTCGCTGCGCGTGCGCGAGCAGCGCTGACATGCGTTCGTTCGCGCCGGCCCGCGACGCGAGCTTCCCGGCGGCGATTTCGTGCGCGGCGTCGCGCCCGATCCGATGATTGCCGGTCAGGTAGTCGACATACGCGTCGAGCGTGCGGAACTGGCCCTGGCCGGGAGAATGATCCATCACCGACAGCAGGTCCACGATGCCGTCGTCGAGCAGTTGATGCAGGCGCGGCGCGGCGGCCGCGTCCGTCACTTCGTAGCGGCAGTGGATGCGGTTGTCGACGAGCCCGCTTCGCCTGAACGCGGCGACCGCGCGCACGAGCGCCTGTGCGGTGTCGTTGTCCCGCACGCCCGCATCCGCGCTTGCAAACGAGATCGCATGAAACGGCGTCGTGATGCCGGCGGCCGCGTTGCGACGATCGATCTGCGAAGCGGCGAAGTCCAGCGGAAACAGGACGCGCGCCCGCGGCTCGACTTCCTTTTCGATCGCGTCGCAATGCAGGTCGACGAGCCCGGGAATCAGCGTCTGCCCCGTCAGGTCCACGTGCGCGGCCGCGCTTGCGCCGTCAGGCTCGATCGCGGCAATGCGGCCGTGCTCGACGAGCACCGCGCTGTCGTCGAGCACGGTGTCGGGTAGCACCACGCGCGCGCCTGTCAGATAAGTCCTGTTCGTCATGGTCGGCTCCGGTCAACCAGCTTGTGCGGCGTCGGCCGCGATGCGTTGCGACGATTGCGACGATTGCGACGAAGTTCGCGCGCCGGGCGGATGCGGTTGCGTCGCGGCCTCCGGCGCGTTCATGACGAGCGCCCGCGTGCCGACCGCTTCGCGCACCGCACGATCGTGAAAGATGCCGATCAGGCATCGGCCGGCCGCGCACGCATCGCGGATCAGATCGATCACGACCGCGGCGTTCTCGGCGTCGAGCGAGGCGGTCGGCTCGTCGAGCAGCAGGATCGGCTGCGCGCCGATGAAGCCGCGCGCGATGTTCACGCGTTGCTGCTCGCCCCCGGAGAACGTCGCGGGCGGCAGATGCCAGAGTCGAGCGGGCAGGCGCAGCCGCTCGAGCAGCGCGGCGGCGCGCGCCTCGGCCTCCGGGCGGCTTACGCCGCGCTGAAGCAGCGGCTCGGCGACGACGTGCAGCGCGCCGATTCGCGGAATCGCGCGCAGGAACTGGCTGACGTAGCCGATCGCGACTTGCCGCGCGTGCAGCACCGCCTGTTCCGACGCGCCGACGAGTTCGAGCCACGGCTCGTCCGCCGCGTTCGTTTTGCCCGCAGGCATGCGCACGCGGATGCTGCCTTCCGTCGGCAGATAGTTGCCGTACAGGCAGCGCAGCAGCGTGCTCTTGCCGGCGCCCGACGGTCCGGACAAGATCAGGCAATCACCGGCGGCCGCGTCGAAATCGACGGCATCGAGCACCGGCAGGCGCACGCCGCCCTGGTTGTGCAGCGTGAACGTCTTGCCGAGCCCGCGCACGCTGATCATCGTGGAAGTGTCTGTCATGGTCAGTTCTGCAGCATCGAGGAGACGAGCAACTGCGTGTACGGATGTTGCGGATCGTCGAGCACCTGATCGGTGAGTCCGCTCTCGACCACCTCGCCGCCCTGCATCACGAGCGTGCGATGCGCGAGCAGCCGCGCGACCGCCAGATCGTGCGTGACGACGATCGCGGCGAGCCCCATTTCGTTGACGAGCTGGCGCAGCAGGTCGAGCAGGCGGGCCTGCACGGAGACGTCGAGCGACGCCGTGGGCTCGTCCATGAAAACGAGGCGCGGACGCGTGACCAGATTGCGCGCGATCTGCAGCCGCTGCTGCATGCCGCCCGAGAAAGTGGTCGGTGCGTCGTCGAGGCGGCCGATGTCGATTTCCATCTTGTCGAGCCATTGCGCCGCCGTCGCGCGCAGCTCGCCGTAATGACGCTGACCGATCGACATCAGGCGTTCGGCGATGTTGCCGCCGGCGCTGACCTGCATGCGCAGACCGTCTCGCGCATGCTGCCGGACGAACCCCCAGTCGGTGCGCGCGAGCAGACGCATGCGCGCGCCGGACAGCGTCGCGAGATCGACGAGCCCCTGACCCGGCAGATCATAGTGAACGGCGCCGGACTGCGATGCGATTTGCGCGGACAGCGCGCCGAGCAGCGTGGTCTTGCCGGAGCCGGATTCGCCGACGATGCAGAGCACTTCGCCCGGATGGAGATCGAAGCTCACGTCGCGAAAGCCATGGACGCCGTCCCACGTCTTGGTCAGGCGGCGAACGGACAACAACGGGCGCGTATTCATGCGGCGTGCTCCTTTGCCTGCTGCGACGCGGTTCGCTCCGCACAATATTCGCTATCCGAACAAACGAACTGACGCGTGCCCTGATCGTCGACGATGATCTCGTCGAGATAGCTGCTGCCGGAGCCGCAGATCGCGCAGCACTGCTCCCATTTTTCGACCGTGAACGGATGGTCGTCGAAGTCGAGGCTCTTGACCGACGTGTACGGCGGCACCGCATACACGCGCTTTTCGCGTCCCGCGCCGAACAGCATCAGCGCGGGATTGCGGTCGAGCTTCGGGTTGTCGAACTTCGGGATCGGCGACGGGCGCATCATGTAGCGGCCGTTGACGACGACCGGATAGTCGTAGGTCGTCGCGATGTGGCCGTATCGCGAGATGTCCTCGTAGAGCTGGACGTGCATCGCGCCGTATTCGGCGAGCGCGTGCATCGTGCGCGTCTCCTTCTCGCTCGATTCGAGCCAGCGCAGCGGCTCCGGAATCGGCACCTGGAACACCAGGATCTGGCCTTCGGCGAGCGGCGTTTCCGGCACGCGGTGGCGCGTCTGGACGATGGTGGCGTCGGGCGTGCGGTCGGTGGTCGCGACGCCCGCGACGCGGCCGAAGAAGCGGCGGATGTTGACGGCGTTGGTCGTGTCGTCCGATCCCTGATCGATCACCTTGAGCACGTCGTTGCCGCCGATGATCGATGCGGTGACCTGGATTCCGCCGGTGCCCCAGCCGTAGGGCAGCGGCATCTCGCGGCTGCCGAACGGCACCTGATAGCCGGGGATCGCGACCGCCTTGAGCAGCGCGCGGCGCAGCATGCGCTTGGTCGATTCGTCCAGGTAGCCGTAGTTGTAGTGCGGATCGCGTTCGACGTTCGTGCCGGTCGTCATGCCGATACTCCGTTGGTTACGATCGCATCCGCATCCGCATCCGCATCCGCATCCGCATCCGCATCCGCATCCGCATCCGCATCCGCATCCGCATCCGCATCCGCGTTCGCGTTCGCGTTCGCGTTCGCATCCGCGTTCGCGTTCGCGTTCGCGTGGCGCGTCGACGCGCCGGGTGGTTCGGATTCGGCCGGCGCATCCGAGGGCGCGGCTGCGGCGCGCGCCTGCGCGCGTTCCGCGTGCAACTGCCGAAGCAATTCGAGCTGCGCCTGGAAATCGACGTGATGCGGCAGTTTCAGATGCTGCACGAAGCCTGACGCTTCGACGTTGTCGCTGTGGTACAGGACGAATTCCTCGTCGTTGGCGGGCGACTCGGCGCTTTCGCCGAGCTCGGCGGCGCGCATCGCGCGATCGACGAGCGCCATCGCCATCGCCTTGCGCTCGCTGTAGCCGAACGCGAGGCCGTATCCGCGCGTGAAGCACGGCGCACGCTCGGCGTCGCCGCCGAAGCCGTTCACCATCTGGCATTCGGTGACGTCGATCTCGCCGACGGTCACCGTGAATCCGAGTTCCGGCACGTCCATCTCGACTTCGACGCTGCCGAAGCGGAGCTCCGCGACGAACGGATGCGTGTTGCCGTAGCCGCGCTGGGTCGAGTAGCCCATCGACAGCAGGAAGCCTTCGTCGGCGCGCGCCAGATTCTGCAGGCGGGTTGCGCGGTCGGCCGGGAGCTGCATCGCCTCGCGGGTCAGATCGGCGGGCGCGGGATCGCCCGGCGCGGGCGCGTCTCGTTCGATCAGGCCGTCGCGTTCGAGCAGCGCCGCGATGCCGGGCATCTGCGGCGGCGTCGCCGCCGTCGCCGTCGCCGCCTGTTTCGGGAAAGCTTCGGCATCCGAATCGGACGCGCCGCCGGATCGCACGTCGGCCGGATCGCGCGCGGCTTCGAGCGAGAAGTCCAATAGCCGCTGCGTGTAATCGTAGGTCGGCCCGAGCAACTGTCCGCCGGGCACGTCCTTGAACGTCGACGAGATCCGGCGCGAGACCGCCATCCGGGCCGTGTTGATCGGCTCCGCGTAAGCGAAGCGCGGCAGGGTGGTCCGATAGGCGCGCAGCAGGAAGATCGCCTCGATGAGATCGCCCGCCGCCTGCTTGATCGCCAGCGCGGCAAGATGCCGATCGTAGAGCGACCCTTCGGCCATCACACGCGACACCGCGAGCGGCATCTGCGCGACGATCTGCGCGATGGCGAGTTCCGGAATCGCCGGATCGCCGCGCCGGTACCGGTCGAGCATCTCATACGACTGCAGGATGGCCTTTTCGCCGCCTTTGACTGCTACGTACATGTCAGTTCTCCACGACGGTGGTGCGCGGCAGGCCGCACAGCGCGTTGCCGCAGACGAGGAACACGTCGACGCCGAGCGGGAACCGCTCGTGATTGACGCGCCATTGCGTCCAGAAGCCGTCGGGCAACCCCTTGACGGTCAGCGCCTGCCCGTTTTCGATGCCGGGCCCGCGCAGCGTGACCGCGTCGCCTTCGCCGAGCGCATCCACTTCGATCAACAGCGTGGTCGAACGGTCCGGATAGGCGGGATCGCCCTGCGCGCAGTCAGCGAGCCTCGGCGCCGCGTGTCCGGCCGGCACCGCGGCGAACGTCGCGTGCGCCGGCGCATCGGCGAACGCGCATGCGTTGTGAAAGCGCAGGAAGCGGCGAATCCCGTCGCCGGCCGCGGCGGGCAGCCACAGCGGAGCGTCCGCGTCGGCGAGCGCAAGCAGGAGCGCGGTCATCGCGGGCGACAGTCCGTCGGGGACGCCGCACGCCTGCTCCGTGCCAAGCGTCCGGATACGTCCGGGATGCGCGAGCGCGGCGAGCGCGGCGCGGAACGTCGATTGCGCACCGCGCACCGGATCGGCGAACGCGGGTTGCAGGCCAGACGAAGCAGGGCGCGGCGATGGGGCCGCAGCGATGCCGGTGTCGATCGTCATGTCATTCGTCTCCGCGCGACAGCGTGAAGAATTCGACGCGCGTTCGACTCACGTCGTCGGCGTGCCGGGCGCACCGCGCGGCGCGCGATGCGGCGAGCGGCGCGATGACGCGTTCCCGGACATGCGCATGCCACGTCGGCGATTGCAGCAGCGCATCGGCGAGCGCCGCCTGCTCGGCGTGGCGCGCGCTGCGCCCTTGCACGTATGCGACGCCCACGACGCCGTCCGGAAGAGACAGCGCGCATCGCGTGACCGTCATTTCGCCGAGGTTCAAGCGCGCGCCGGTGCCGCCGGTGCGCCCCTGAACCATCGTCATGCCGATCTCGGGCGACCGGATCCAGCGATAGGCCGGCAGATCCGTGCTGTCCGCGAGCGCACGCATCGCGTGGTCCAGTTCGCCCGTTTCGGCCAGCGCGAGCACGCGCAGCCAGTCGGCGCGCTGTTGCCGGTCGTCGTGTTCCGGGTCGGTGCGAGCGTCGGAAGCGGTTCGCATTGAGCGCTGATTTCCCATGGTGCGTTGAGGTATCCCTGGGCTTGCCGGCAGCGCACGGCCGCCGTTGCGGCCGCTCGCCGACGGACTGCAGCGGACCGGCATGCGATCCGTATCGGGTGTCCATCAAAATATCTATACCAACTGGTGTAGATAAGTTGATTGACTGCTATTGCAGCAAAGCGCGATGAAGTTTTCGTGACGATTGAAGATGCGAGGCCGGATGTCGCATCGCGTTCCGACGATAAGGTCTGCTTGCGAGGATTTGTGTAGAATCGCCCGATCCGATATCGTCCCGAAGAACTTCCGACTCAAGAGTGCTCATGGAACGCCGTTCAGGTATCGCAGTATGGCGACAGATAGGTGAATCGCTGGCAGAGGAAATCCGGACCAATCGCTACATGCCGGGCACGCTGCTGCCGTCCGTGTCGGATCTGGCCGCACGTTACGACGTGAATCGCCACACGATCATGCGTGCGATCGCGGAACTTCAGCAGCACGGACTGGTGCGTGTGGAGCGCGGCCGCGGCACCTTCGTCGAATCGAGCATGCTCCAGTATCCGATCGGCAAGCGCACGCGCTTCACGCAGACGCTGCGCCGGCAGGGCGTGCTGGGATACGTGACGGTTGTCCAGTCGGACGTGGTCAAGAACGCGGACATCGCGCATCACCTGAAGCTGCCCCGCAGCGCGAAGCTCGTGCACATCCGTGTGCTGGGCAAGGCCGAGAAGACCACGATCAGCCTCTCCGACAACTACTTCGAGCAGAAGCGCTTCCCGGATTTCGCGGACATCCTGCGCGAAACGCATTCGATCTCGGCGGCGTACGCGCGCTACGGAATAGACGACTACGTCCGGCAATGGTCGAAGGTCACCGCGCATCTGCCCGAGCAGGACGTCGCGCGGTTGCTGGAGCAGTCCCGGTTGAGGCCGATCCTGCAGGTCGAGGCGCTGAATGCGGATCTGAAGGGCGCGCCGCTGCAATACACGGTGGGGAGCTTCGTGGGCGACGGCGTGGAGTTGCTGATCGGCGGAGAGTGAGCGGCGAGCGCGGGTGTGTCCCGCGTGTTGCTTCGTCGCGACGGCCGGTCCGGATGTCTAGATAGGTTGATGTAGATAGGTTATCTACATCAACCTATCTAGACATCTTTATGTCATCGTCGGTCCATAGACTGCCGGGCGTGAGTCACTTGCTCGGCAGGGAGCCGCACATGAAAGACGATTCTTTGATGGCTGCAACCGCGCATCGCGCGGATCGTTCGGCGTCCCGACTCGCAGGCATCCTGGGTCGTCGGGTGCTGACGCGTTCCGGGGTGGAAGCGGCGCGCGTCGCTTTCGCGGGTGAACGCATCGCCGACGTGCACGCGACGAACGACGGCGATGTGCGGGCATCCACCGCTGGCTATCTGGATGCCGGCGACTTGCTGGTCCTGCCCGGCATCGTCGATTTGCACGGCGACGCGTTCGAGCGGGTCGTCATGCCTCGACCGAACGTCAGCTTCGACTATCGCCACGCGCTTTACGATGCCGACAGGCAGTTGCTCGCCAACGGGATCACGACTGAATTCCATGGCGTGACGCTGTCGTGGGAGGGCGGATTGCGCGGCGCGGCGTACGCGCAGCGCATGTTCGACGCGTTGACGCGCCATCGCGACGTGCTCGGCGCGCATCACTACATTCATCTGCGTTTCGAAGCGCACAACGTTGCCGATGTCCCGCTCGCATGCGACTGGATCCGAGCCGGCCGCGTGCATTTCGTTGCCCTCAACAATCACTTGCCCGAAATGGTCAAGCGCCTGAGCAACGAGCGCAAGCTGCAGCAATACGCGGACCGTGCGCAGTGCGACGTCGAGACGTTCTGCGAGCGCGTCCGTGCCGCACAGGCCGTCGCGGATGCGGTGCCCGCATCGGTGGCGGAACTCGTGCGGGTCGCGCTTGACGCGGGGTTGAGCGTGGCGTCGCACGACGACCCGAGTCCGGCCGCGCGTCGCCACCATCATGCGCTGGGCTGCCGGATCGGCGAGTTTCCGTTGACGGTGGAGACCGCGATGGCGGCGTGCGAGCTCGGCGACGCGGTGGTGTTCGGCGCGCCGAACGTGGTGCGGGGCGGCAGCCACATGAATGCACCGAGCGCCGCGGACATGGTGAAAGCCGGACTGTGCGACGTGCTCGCGTCCGACTACTACTACCCCGCGCCGATCGCGGCCGCGTTCGAGCTCGACGCGCGCGGCGTGCTGCCGCTCGCACATGCGTGGCGGCTGATTTCGACGAACCCGGCGCGCGCGGCCGGCCTCGACGACCGCGGCGAACTCGGCGAGGGCCTGCGAGCCGACGCGATCGTCGTCGACGACAGCGTGCCCGGGCTGCCGCGCGTTTGCGCGGCGATCGTCGGCGGGCGTGTCGCGTATTCGACCGGTCAGTGGGCGGTGCGCGCGGCACGCGACGCCGCGCATCTCGACGCGGCATGACGACGAGGGCGCGCATGTTCGGAGACGACGCCCGCTATGCGATTTATCTGACGCCGGCCGAGCCGTGGAACGCGCTCGGATCTCGCTGGCTCGGCCGCGACGCGCTGACGGGCGAGCGGATCGAGCGCGGCGCGGATGTCGATGACGCGCGTGTCGACGCGTGGACGCGCGGCCCGTGTCGCTACGGTTTGCACGCGACGCTCAAGCCGCCGTTCCGGCTCGCCGCGGGCGTGTCGGCGGCGGCGCTCGACGCAGCCGCGCACGCGCTCGCCGTGCGCATGCAGTCTTTCGCGCTCGCGCTCGAACTGCGGCCGCTGCGCGGCTTTCTCGCGTGGCGTCCCGCCGATGCGTCGGTCGAGTGTGGATCGCTGCGCTCGCTTGCAGACACGTGCGTTCGCGAGTTCGATGTTTTTCGCGCGCCGCTGTCGGCGGCCGACATCGCGCATCGGCGCGCCGCCGGCCTGACGCCGCGCGAGGATGCGCACCTCGTCCGCTGGGGATATCCATACGTGTTCGACACGTTCGCGTTCCACATCACGCTGACGAACCAGCTGGACGCGGCATCGGCGGATGCCGCGACGAACGCGCTCGCACGGCTCGCCGCGCATCACGGGTGCGCGGCCGCGCTCGGCATCGCGTCGATGACCGTGCGCGACATTTCGGTTTTTGTGCAGCCCGCGCCCGATCAGCCGTTCGTCGTCGCCCGCCATTACGGCTTCGACGGCTCGACGCGCGACGGCGCAGGCGCGCCTGCACTGAAGGATCATCGATGAATACGGCGGACGCATCGCGGCCGGGCGCGCTCGTCTATCTGATGGGCGCATCGGGCAGCGGCAAGGACAGCGTGCTGGCATGGATCGCGGCGCGGCTGACGGCAAGCGACCGAGTCCGGATCGCGCGTCGCTGCATCACGCGCGACAGCGGCGCGACCGAGGCGTCGATCGCGCTGTCCGACGCGGAGTTCGCGCGCCGCACCGCAGGCGGTTGCTTCGCGATGCACTGGCGCAGCCACGGCCTGTCGTACGGCGTCGGAACCGAGATCGACGCGTGGATTGCCGAGGGACTCGTCGTGCTCGTCAACGGATCGCGAGCCTATCTGCCGCACGCAAGCGCACGTTATCCGCGACTGATCGCGGTGGAGCTCGTCGTGTCGCCGGACATCCTGGCGGCGCGGCTGTCGCAGCGCGGCCGCGAAGATGCGGCGCAGATCGCTGCGCGGGTCGCGCGCGCGCAGCAGGCGTTCGCGGTGCCCGACGACTGCACGCTGATTCGGATTCGCAACGATACGACGCTCGATGCGTCGGCGTCGGCGCTGCTCGCGCTTGCGCGCACCGGCTGCGCGCCCGGCGTGCCGGCGTGAGACGAGATGTCGCCGTTCGGCTCAACTCTCTTTCCTGTTCATCCATGAACGAACCAGATCGTCTGCCGCCGAAGATCGCGGAAACCGTCGTCAGCCCGAGCGCGCGGGTGCGCGAAGCGCGCATCGGGCGGCGTTGTGAAATCCTGCACGAGAGCGTCGTCGAATATGCGGTGCTCGGCGACTACTCGTACGTCGGCGAACGATGCATCGTCGCTGACGTCGAGATCGGCCGTTTCTGCGCGATCGCGGCGAACGTGCGCATTGGCGCGCCGAATCATCCGATGGAGCGGGTGTCCCAGCATCGCTTCACCTATTGCCCCGAGTATTACTTCGACGGCGCCGCGCGCGACGCCGCATTCTTCGGCGAGCGACACACCGATCGGGTCGTGATCGGCCACGACGTGTGGATCGGTCACGGCGTGATCGTGCTGCCGGGCGTGACGGTGGGCGACGGCGCGGTGCTTGCCGCCGGTGCGGTCGTGAGCCGCGACGTCGAGCCTTACACGGTGGTCGGCGGAGTCCCGGCCCGCAAGATCCGCGATCGCTTCGGACGCGACATCGCGCGTCGGCTGCAGGCGATCGCCTGGTGGAACTGGCCGGAACAGACGATATGGGAACGGCTGGCGGATTTTCAGCATGGCGACGTCGACGCGTTTTGCGCGGCATGGGGCTGAGCGTTCGCCAAACGGCGGCTTCGAACAACGACGCGCGCGTGTCGTGCGTGGCCGGTAGGCGTAGCGCTTGCCGATCGCATCGGCGGGCGCGCTCATCGATGTTGCCGGACGCCGTATCGTCATTCGCGTGCGATGTGCGCCGCGATGGCGATCGATGAATGAGATTTTTCGATTGCCGCGCGCGCAAGAGAGCGTCGGACGACGAGGTCGCCGGCGCGGTGCGTCAGAGGCTTTGCGCAAGCGGCGTGCTTCGGCGAAGCGAGTTCGATCGCGGCCCGACGCCGCGCGCGACGCGGTGCAGGCGCATGAAGCGCTCGGTACTCGGCGTCTGACCGGTTTACGTTCTCATTCTCCGAGCCCGCGTGACGCGCGAAATCGCCGCCGATGCCTCGCCCGCGATTCGAACGCCTGCCTTGCAAATGTTGCAGGGCCGATCGCCATCGTCGATCAACAGGCCTACCATATAAACGATGTCCGGGCTGCCGCCCGCGGCGCGGCCTCGAAGGCACGCGGATTGCTCGCTGGGCGGCATGCATTCCGTGCTGCAGCAACGAAGGAGAGCGCAATGACTCGACGCTTCGACGCGATCATCATCGGCACCGGTCAATCCGGCCCCCCGCTCGCCGCCCGGCTGTCCGGCGCGGGCATGAAGGTGGCCGTCGTCGAGCGGGCGCGCTTCGGCGGGACGTGCGTGAACACCGGCTGCATCCCCACCAAGACGCTGATCGCGAGCGCGTACGCGGCGCACCTGGCGCGACGGGCCGGCGAATACGGCGTGGCGATCGGCGGGCCCGTCACGGTCGACATGAAGAAGGTGAAGGCGCGCAAGGACCAGATCTCGGCGCGTTCGAACCACGGTGTCGAGCAGTGGGTCCGTGGTCTGGAGAATGGTGCGGTCTATCAGGGCCATGCCCGCTTCGAGAGCGCGCACGCCGTGCGCGTCGGCGACGCACTGCTGGAAGCCGAACGGATCTTCATCAACGTCGGCGGGCGGGCGCTGATTCCGCCGATGCCGGGACTCGATCAGGTGTCCTATCTCACCAACTCCAGCATGATGGACGTGGATTTCCTGCCGGAGCATCTGGTCATCGTCGGCGGCAGCTACGTCGGGCTCGAGTTCGGCCAGATGTACCGGCGCTTCGGATCGCGCGTGACGATCGTGGAGCAAGGCGCGCGGCTGATCCAGCGCGAGGACGAGGACGTGTCGCAGGCGGTGCGGGAGATTCTGGAAGGCGAGGGAATCGACGTCCGGCTCGATGCCGATTGCCTGAGCGTGCGGCGCGACTTGGACACCGTGGTCGTCGGGCTCGATTGCGGCGCCGGCGCGCGTGAAGTGGCGGGCTCGCATCTGCTGCTCGCCGTCGGGCGCGTGCCCAACACCGACGATCTCGGACTGGACAGGGCCGGCGTCGAAACCGACGCGCACGGCTACATCAAAGTGGACGAGCAGTTGCGCACCAACGTCGAGGGCATCTGGGCGATGGGCGATTGCAACGGTCGCGGCGGATTCACCCATACGTCCTACAACGACTACGAGATCGTCGCGGCCAACCTCCTCGACAACGACCCGCGCAAGGTGTCGGACCGCATCCCGGCCTACGCGATGTTCATCGATCCGCCGCTCGCCCGCGTGGGGATGACGCAGGCCGAAGCGGTCGGATCGGGGCGCAGGCTGCTGGTCGGCACGCGCGCGATGACGCGCGTCGGGCGCGCGGTGGAAAAAGGCGAGAGCCAGGGGTTCATGAAGGTGATCGTCGATGCGGACAGCGACGCGATTCTGGGCGCGTCGATCCTCGGCGTGACGGGCGACGAAGTCGTGCATTCGCTGCTCGACGTGATGTACGCGAAAGCGCCGTACACGGCGGTCAGCCGCGCGATGCACATTCACCCGACCGTGTCGGAGCTGGTGCCGACGCTGCTTCAGGATTTGCATCCGCTGGGGTAGCGAAGGGGATGGCCGGGCGCAGGCATGAGTGGAGGATCGCTTCCGACCGGGCGAGCTTCCGCTCATGGTCGAGCGCCGGATGTCGAGCGATTGCCTTCGGATCGGCGGCGTTCAACTGGATCATGTCGACGCGGGCCGAGATGAGGTTGTCGATCTGCGTGAATGGCCTGTTCGGGTCGTAGCTTGCGGAAACCGCGGTGATCTTCGCGTTCGGATTGATTTCCTTTGCCTGCGCTGCGGCGTCTTTCGCGATGGTGATGCAGTCCGGGTTGCTCAGTCGACGGACGCTCCCGGCAACATCGGGCCACGCTTGGGCCGTTCATACCGTGCTCATCGCGAAGCCGCCGCCGGCGGCCGCAACGGTTGAGCGCCGGGGATGTCGGGCGCACCGCGCTGCGCTTCGACGGGCGCTTGCGTCGTCGCCGGATCGGGGCGCCAACTGGTCCCGCCCGGCTTGACCTTGACGGGCGGCAGCGCCTTGACGAGCGGCCGGCTCGGCGGCGCGAGCGGAGGCGGCGGCGCGGGCCGCGCACGATCGGGCGCGAGCGCGCGCGGCGCAGGCGCGGCCGTCGGCGGCGGCTCCCGATTCGCAGGCAGTCCGTCGCGCCAACCCGCCGCAGCCATTCCCAGCAGCACCGCCACGGCAAGCGCCAGCCAACTCGCGCGCGAGCTCACCAGTTCACCTGATCGTTCAGCGTCAGCGTGCCGCTCGTCGGCGTCTGGAACTGCCGATTGCCTGACCCGTTCTCCCACGTCACGCTGCCGTCCGCGTTCTTGCGATAGTACTTGTACTGAATCGCCTGACCGGCCGGCATGTTGACGGTGTTGCTCCACACCGGGTAATGGGCCGGGTCGACCGGAATGCCGAGATCGGTGTTCCAGTTCCCGAGCGCGGCGACGTTGCCCGTCACGTAGATCTGCTGGCCGAGCTGCGTGCTGGCGTTGACGTTGATCGCCACCGACACCTGCCCGCTCTGCAACGGCGCGACGCAATTGTTGTAGCGCGCGCAGACAACCGACGGAATGTCGACGATGCGGCCGGCCTGAATCGACGCCAGCAGGCTGATGTACTCGCCCATCGCCCAGTTCAGCGGCGCGATCGACTTGGTCGGCTGGCCCGGCGTGTAGCCGGCCGGCGTGGTCACGGCCCAGCCGTCGGGCAGTGTCGTCGAATTCGACCACACCTGTTCCGGCAGGAAGCCCTCGGGCGTCGTCAATTGCTTGAGCGTCGAGACATACGCGCTGCCCGCGCTGCCGCTGCCTTGACGCGCGATCTCGTACATGCCGCGCTCGGCGGTGAAGATCGGCCACAAGCGGCCGGCTCCGGTGCCGTCGAAGCCGCTGCCGTCGTTGTGCTCGCCGTAGCCGTCGAAGTTGTAGCGGAACCACGCGTTGGGCGAAAGCGCCGGCGCATTCGCCAGGCTCAGCGACTGGCCGAGCACGCTGTCGTAGACCGAGATCGTGTTGACGATGGTCGAATCCGTTGCGCGCTTGACGCCCATCCGGACCAGTTCGAAGAAGCCGCCGTCGACGACGCGCCGCGCGTCGTGGCTGCCGCCGCCGTTCTTGACGGACAGCGTCTGCGGCGTGTCCGGGCCCGCTGTCGGCGCGAAGCTCGCGCGATCGGTGCCGGCGCCGGAGCGGCTCGCCGGATTGATCCGGATGTAGTAGCTGCCGTTGCCGAACGAGCCGGTCGACGTGTACGTCCACGCCGCGACGTTCTCCTGCCAGTAGTCGGCCGCGGCGAGGTAGCGCGCGGCGCTCGTCGTGTCGCCGTTCCGCGTCGCGATGTCGGCCGCCGTGACGAGGCCGGCGATCTCGGCGGCGATGGTCGACGGCGAATAGCCGGCGTTCTCCTCCCAGCGCTCCTGATAGGTCCACGGACCGGTGTTGACGATGTAGTCGGCGGTGAGCTTGATCTTCGGCCACAACGGATTGAACACGTTCGGGCCGAGCCGCCACGCGAGGATGATCGGCATCGCCTGCTCGTCCATCTGCGTGCCTTGCCAATACGGCCAGCCGTTGACCCACGCGTTCTGCGGGAAGCGCCCGACGCGGCTGTAGCCCTGCGAGCAGCCGGATGCGTTGTATTCGGCGGCGCCGCAGTCGGTCGTCTGCTGCAGCGTGTTGAACAGATAATCGACGACGCTCGTGGCGGTCGACGTGTCGCCCGCCGTCGTCAGCGCGTTGGCGAACTTGAACAGATCGCGCGGCCAGACGAGGTGATAGCCGCCCGCATTCGCGTCGCCCTGTGTTTCGCCCCACGGCGTGCCGATGCCGGCGATCATCGCGCCGTTGCTCTTGTCCTGCATCGTCTTGAGCGTCATCGCGGCCCGATAGTAGCCGTCGTCGGCGGTGCCGTTCTGCGACGACAGGCCCGCCGCGTAGTTGTGCCACGCCGTGTCGTACTGCTGCTGCTCGCCGGCGAGATCGCTGCCGAGCACCGTGTTCGCCTCGCCGAGCGCCTGGTCCTGCGTGCCGCCGAAGCCGAGCACGACGTCGAACGACACGCTCGTCGCGCTCGGATCGCCGAGGTCGATCCAGCCCATCTGCGCGACGTTGCCGTTGGTGGCGGACGAGAAGGTCCAGTCCATCGTCTTGTCGGCGGTGCCGCCGAGCAGGTCGGTCCAGCCGTCGCTCTGTCCGACGAAGCCGTTCGACGTCATGCTGACGCCGTTGGCCACCTTCCACGGACGGCTCGTCACGAGCGCCGAATAGCGGCTGTTGCGATTGGCGACGAGCGCGGTGCCGCCGCTGCCCGACACCGTTTGCGCGGTGTTGTTGCTGCCGGCGTTGTCGAGGTACGGTTTCGACAGCATGTAGAGGTTGAAGTCGCCGACCTTGTGGCCGTTGAGCGCTGTGAAGGTGACGCGCTGGACGATCGCGTTGTAGTTCGGATCGGCGAAGATGGTCTTGCGGATCTGCCAGTTGTGCGCGCTGTTGCTGGTGGTCACTTGCCAGCTCATCGTGCGCGTGTCGGTCTGCGCGGCCGAATAGGCCTGCAGCTTTTCCTCGTCGACGAAGGTCTTGCCGCTATCGCCGACCAGGAACTGCAAGTCGACGGATTCGGGTGTATCGAGAACCGGATAGTAGACCTCGGACAGGATGCCGCGATAGCCGGTGAAGTAGACCCGCGATGCGCCGTTGACCGCGGTGCCGAGGAACGACTTGGCCGCGGGGCCTCTCACCGGCGTCGCGCCGGGCGAACCGAACGCTTCGGCGGCCGGCGCGGACGCCGGCAACGCCGCGATGCCCGCCAGCATCGCCAAACTGCCAACCAGCACCGCCTGTTTGAATCTGATGTGCTTTGCCGACATTTTCGTCTCCGTTGTGAGTTCGTATGCTGTCGTTCTTGTAGCAAAACAACATGCGCTGTATCTCATGCGAAGCCGAAAGAGTCAATATTTTCAATGTTTTGTAGTCGACTATGTATTGATACTACATCCACCCGGCGGTGCGGCGGGATGGGCTGCCAGCGGCGGCGCGGTCCGAAGGAAGCGCGGGGCCGGGGCGTTTTCGCGGGAGGGTGGTCGACGCTGGGGCGATGCGCGATGCGCGAATCCGACGATGGTCATCGGCCGGCATCGTGAACGAAGGACGAGCCGCCGACTCGCTTCCGGGCGCGGCGGCTCTTTCCGGACGCCGACGGCGCAATGCGAGCCGACGGCCGCGCGGACACGCCAGCCGCGCCGCGGCGTTCAACGTCAATCGAGCGGCTTGCCCGCCTTGTCGTCCATCGAGCGCAGCGCGATCAACGTCAGCGCGCCGCAGCCGATCGCATAGTACGCGGGCGCGTTCGCATCGCCGGTCGCGGCGATCAGCCACGTGACGAAGAATTGCGCGAATCCGCCGAAGATCGCGACGCCGACGCTGTAGACGAGTGCGCCGCCCGTCGCGCGCACCGCGCGCGGGAACAATTCGCCGAGCATCGCGGCCGTCGCGCCGATGTTGATCGCATGCACGCACGCGAGCGCCGCGATGATCGTCAGCAGCGAGACGGCGCCCGGCCAGCGGTTCAGCGCGACGAATGCCGGATAGATCGCGAGCATCAGCGCGATGCGCGTCCACCAGACGATCCGGTTGCGCCCGTAGCGATCCGACAGGTAGCCGCCGATCGGCGTCACGATCGCGAGCATCGCGCCCGCGATGCAGCCGGCCATCATCGACAGCCAACCCGGCAGATGCAGCACCTGCACGCCGTAGATCGCCATATAGAACACGATGATGTAATGGATCGACGTGCCGCCGATCGTGATGCCGAGGCCCGCTAACACGGCTTTGCCGTGGTGGCGCAGCACGTCCGCGAGCGGCAGCGATGCGACGTCCTCGCGCGAAGCGGATGCGGAGCGCGCCGCGGCCGGCGCTTCGTCGACCGTGCGTCGCAGCCAGTAGCCGAGCGGCGCGAACAGCGTGCCGATGACGAACGGCACGCGCCAGCCCTGCGGCTGGAACCGGGGCCCGAAATTATTCATTAGAAATCAAATGGATGTGGCGATTTCTTGCGTGCTGGCGCTGGTGAGTGCCCTGCGTGTAACACTCATGTAAGCAAAAGGAGAGTGCCACGAGTGGTTCGCGCCTCCGCTTGAATGGCCGATCCCCTGTCACCGACGATCGCGGAGCCTGCGTGCGGAAGGCAACGTCAACGTGTGCCCGGCGGCGAACACAGCCTGGAATCCGGCCGGCAGCATGCATCCGCTAAACACGGCAACACGCGATGTTTCGAACAGGGGGGAAATCATGCTCCCGAGTCGTACGAAGCAAATGCGGCGCGATATTTGGGGTATGGCAGCGAGACAACGATGAGAAGCACGGACATTTGCATTGAATGTCCGCGTGCAGTATTCTGTAAGCTTCGCTGAAACAGCAGCGAACCGGGATGACAGCCGGAAATTGCAGAAGGCGGACAACCGCCGAGCGCGGTTTTTTTGCGTCCGCACACTAAGCGCCTTCAATGGTCGGGCCTTGGTGGGGGAGCGCTTGCGCTCGCCGGGTTCTTCTGCACCGGTCTGTCAACCCTACCTTGCGCCCGGCCACCCCGTTTGACAGCGGGAGCCGGGTTTTTTACCCGCAGAAGGAGGCCGCATGTTGCGTCATGATTCCGCTCGTCTCGAATCCTCAGAACCGTCCCTGATTAACGTTGCACTCGTCGGCATCGACAACTTGTTCGCGTTGGCGAAACTGCTCGCCGTAGAGCAGGGTGTCGCGTTATTTGCCGGTCTGGCCTTGGTAGAGCAGATGGCGATCTTCAACCTCTTCGAAATCACGCTCACGGCGGTCCGGGACACGCTCAACGAACTCGGAGAGCAAAAGAACTAAAACACGACGATTCGAGCCGCCATCGGAAGAAATCTTGCTACCCTATGTACGGAGAGGCCTCGTGGAAAGCGAGCCCAAAGGGGGCAGGTAGATCGCCTCGTTGGCGGCGCATTTTGCGCAACCCGACACCCCTCAGAGGATGGTTGAATTGGAACAGACCGTGGACACGCTCAAAGTTGAAGCCGAGATCGGCAAACTGATGACCGAGGCATCGAAGCTGACTGCAGAAACTGCGAAGTTGAATGCGGAGACGATGAAGCTAAACGCGGAGGCGTTCAAGCTGCAACGGGAGTCGCGCTGGTATCCGGTCATATGGGCTACCGCGTTCGTCGGTGCGGTAATCGGTGTTGCCCGGATTCTCCACTAACCCAACAAACAGACCCGCCGCGAGGCGGGTTTTTTCTGGACACTAAAAACCGCGATCGGCAATCGATCTTCGCAGGTTGAAAGACTCGCTTGGCGAGACTGGTTGGAAACGGGCATCCAGGTTCTCGGGCAATCCACTCGTAGCCAATCCTCCGATCTATTTGACGGCCGCCCGATTGCCTGCTAGGGTCAATCCGCATAATCCAGCGGGAGGGGAGCGGTAACGGCCGGTCGACCATTCGAACACCACAAAACGCGCCCCGATATACCAAAGAATGTGAGGGCCAGTCGTGTTGTTGTCCGATCAAATTCGCGCGATCGCCGAAGGCATGCTCGGCTTCGGTAGCCGCCCGATACGGGTGAATTGGGGCTAGGATCGCCAGAAACGGTTCGATAACCAACTCGCGCTTTTGTACGCCGAAACCGACGAAGGTTTGATGACCGGGATCGTCGGCCATCTCGTCTGTGTGTCAACGCGTTCCGATCTACCGTCGTCCATGTTCATGGGGCTACCGGTCGGCCTCGATATCTACACGGCCGACACGAGCACGCCCCGTTCAATCAACGGCATCGTCTCCGAAGTGCGCATCGGCGCATCAGACGGTGACCTCACCTGTTACCGGTTCACCATCATTGACGCCGTGCGGTTGCTGCACGGCAAGTTCAATTCCCGCATCTTCAAGAACAAGCGCCTGCCCGACATCTTTCAGATGCTGTTCGCCGGATATTGCCGTCATGCCGGATTTGCGCGCGCAGTCGACCTCGATCTGTCGTTGCTCAACACCGCACGGTATCCCGAACGCGTGTTCGTGCGACAAGCAGACGAGCCGGACGGCAAATTCATCGAACGGCTCGCCCGCCGGGACGGCATCACGTATTTCGCGCGGCCCGGCGACCAGGAGGGCACGGTCAGCGACACACCGATGCACACCGTTGTGATGGTGGACGATCCAAGCCATGTGCCGCGCTCGCGCGCGCAAACGTTACGCTACGGCGGGGCGACCGGAACGCATACCTCCGACACGATCACGTCAATGTCATGGGCGCACGCGATGACATCGCGCCGCGCCACGATCCAGTCTCCCGACTTCAAGACCGCACGTGTCGCCAGCAGCGCGCAGTCGAGCGATATTGACCACGGCGAGGCCGGGAACAGCCTAGCCTCGATGCTGGACGACTATCGCATCTACAGCCCGCACGCAGGCGATTCAGCGGGTGATTTGGATCGGCTCGCCCGCCTACGGATGCTGTCGCACGACCGCCGCGCCGAGCGCGTCGAGTGCCTGGGGAACATCCGCGACGTCGGCCTGTTCGAGTGGTTCGACGTGACGGGCAACACGAGCCTCGACTTCGGGCCAGAAAAAGATCGGCAGTTCGTACCAATCGAGATCCATCGGCGCATGTGGAACAACCTGCCGAAGGAACTGGATGAGCGTGCCCGCGCGTTGTTTGCCTCGAGCCAGAGCCGCTTTGACACTCCCCTATCTCACCCTGTCTTCAGCGAGGCATTGCCGGCGACCGGTGACCGCTACGAAATTGCGTTCTCCTGTGTCCGGCGTAACGTCCCGCTTACGCCAGCCTACGATCCGCGCATCGACTTGCCGCGAACACCAACGATTCTCGGGCGTGTCGTCGCCCCTCAAGGCGTCACGGTCCATACAGACCAGTTCAGCCGTGCATGGGTCCAGTTCCTGGGCTTGAATCCCGAGGATCACGAAGACGGAGCGGGTACGAGCGGCACGCCGGCCGACAGCGCGCCGCTGCTGGTGATGAACCCGTGGGCGGGCGAACGTTACGGCTTCTCGTTCCCGCTGCGTGTCGGTATGTATGTCACCCTTGATTGTCTCGGTGGCGACCCGGATCGCGTATACATCAGCGGCACGCTCAACGATATTCGGCATATGCCAACCGCGTTCTCGAACGTAACCAAATTGCCCGAAAATCCGCACGTTCTCGGCCTCCGTAGTCACGAGATCGGCGGCGGCCGTGGCAACCAGCTCGTGATGTCGGACTGGAACAACCTCATCAGTGCGCAGCTCGCGAGCGACGAGTCCTATTCTCAGCTCAATGTCGGCCATCTCTCACACCCCAGCGACGGCGGCCCCGGCCAGTCACGCGGCTACGGCGTCGAAGCGCGAACGGATGCGTCGTTGGTTGCGCGCGCGGCGCGCGGATTGATGTTGTCGACCTACGCACGCGTCGCGGCGAGCGGCGACCTGCTCGACCGCCAGGAGCTGCTCGAGCTGCTGAGCCAGTTTGCGGAACTGTTCGAGTCGATGGGCGACTTCGCGCATCAGCACGGCTTGCAGGGGCCGGACAAGAGCGGGCTCGACCGGCTCGCGCAGAAGCTGCGCGGATGGAGTTCCGAGCCTGGTGCAAACGACGGCGACATGATGGCGTTCGCTGCAAAGGGCGGCGCCGGACATTTCACACCGAAGACCTACGGCGTGTTCGCGGCCGAGAACATCGACCACGCGGCCGTACAGAACATCCAGTCGACGGCCGGCAGGAACATGCACACGTCAGCGCGCGATGCGATGGAGATGCACGCGGGAAAGAGCCTGAAGGCGATCACCGCGAACGGACCGATGCAGCTCGAATCGCACGACGACATCATCCAGCTCGTCGCGCAAAAGATGCTTGACCTGATGTCGACGACCGATATCATCCGGCTTACCGCGAGCAAGGGCATTGAATTGCGGTGCGGCAACGGACTTTTCAGGATGGATGCGGAAGGCAACGCTGACCTACACATGCCGGGTAAGGTTTCGATCAAGGGAAGCGCACACGACTGGAGCGGGCCGGCGAGCACACCCACCAACCTGACGCCGTTCAAGCCGTCGTACCAGGCCCAATACGCGTTGAAGGATACAACGGACGGTTCGCCGCTGATTCGACGGCCGTACTCGATCAAGACGCCCAACGGCCGGACAATTCAGAGCTTCACCAACGATCGCGGCGAAACCGCCCCCGTCTTCACGCCAAACGCGCAAGACGTTCCGTTACAGGCGGTGAAACCCAAACCCGCGCAGGTCGAATCGTGGCAGTTCGCGGGTTCGGACAAGCCGCAGATTCAACGCGACTATTTGGAGGACTGACGTATGGCCGGCACGATGCAAACGGTCGCGACCTGCGAGACCGTTAACGAGGACCGAATCACGTACGCCGAGCTGCCGCCGGGTACGAAAGGCTATTTGCAAGAGAAGATCGAATACGCGCTGAAAGCTCCGGACATCGTCAATATCAAGCTGCCGGACGGATCGAGCACGATATCGATGCTCAAGCAAATCGTGATGACCGCCGCGATCCGCGTTGATGAGAGCTTGGTTGACTTCCGGTGGCAGTACAAAGCCGAGGTCAGTTTTGACATGTGGCCGGACTTCGCCTCGAACGGCACTGAGGCTCCGATTCCCTTTCTGAGCGGGGTGACTGAGGATGGTCCCGGTCGTCGCCATAGCCTGAATCCGTTTCCGACGGGATTCAAGCCGGGGTTTCTTCGGCGCCCCGACGTCGTCATCGTGCGGACCCCTACTGACCGCTGGCCGGGCCGTGCGCTTGTCGATCATCAGGGACACCCACACGTCGACAATTCGCTGCGTCTCGTGGAAGTCAAATTTCCGGGCGATAGTTGGGGTTCGGGACAGGAACGCGCCTATCAAATGATATCCGGCGCGCCCGGCGAATACAAATACCGGATGACGGTGATTGACGTCAGCGACTGTAATGGCGACCTGGAAAAGGTTCGTCAACGAGCGCTCGCCATGTCGCCAGAGGAACGCGAAGCAGAATTGCGCCGTAGGCAGCGCGAGCGACAGTTGCGCGCGCCGATTCGTACCATCGAGCCGATTCCCGAACCGGCCTGGTACGAGGCGTGGATTCGCAAGGTGGAAGAGGCCAGCGAAGCGACAGTGGCGGCTGTATGGGACGCGGTGAATTCCGGGGCACAGTACCTGTCGACCGAGATGGAGGCATGGCTCCGGCAACATGCGCCTTGGGCGCTGACTGCGGGCAAATGGGTTGCCGATAAAGCGACCGCCACGTGGCGGTGGGTAGACGAGACAGGCCGCGAAATTTACCGCTATACGACCGCACAATTGAAGGCGGGATGGGATGCGATCGTGCGCGCGACCGACATGACATGGGATCTGCTGAAGCAAATCAACTGGTCGCAAATCGGCACGTCGATTATCAAGGGACTCGTATTTGTCGCAGCGGTCGTCGCCGGGGTCATTATCATCATCGTGCTCACCGAAGTCCTTGTGCCGGTCCTACTCGCGCTTGCAGCCATTGTTGCAACGGCTGCGGCCGAAACCGTAGCGGCGCTGGCGATCGCGCTTGGCGTAACCGCCGTCGCTGCGTGATCGCCATCATCCAACCTGTCAACGTATAAGGGAATCATCGACCCATGAGCGACACCGAAACGAAGGGTCCTGTCGTGCTGACACCATTCGCCGCTTACGCGCGCTACTTCGAGGATTTAAGCGTTCGCTTGGCCGACAACAGTTTTGCTGTCAAACCGGGGGTCATCGGGACCGTGTACTTTGCGGGCGGCTCGAAACCGGAAGGGCGACGCGGCCTGCTCGCGTGTTTCGATCGATTCGACGAGTTGTTCGGCGCTCACCTCATTTCCGGGAAAGACGAAGACCTAGCCAAGTTCAGCAAGAAAACGGCAAAGGGCGTCGAAAAAATCCGTAAGGCCATCAGCGATTCACCGGAATACGAACAGGTCAGCGTTATGCGATCCAGCGCGCCGCTCCCAACTATCGCGCCCGACTATCAAATTCAAACGCTGACCGGACGCGCAAGTCCGATAGATTACGTTGCGCCGTCCGGCTACAAGGTGGCGAAGGGCGAAGAAAAAGAGCTGTCGTATTTGAAGTTCAGCGTGCCGATGGAGTTGGTCACCCGCCCTGAAGGCCAGGCACAATACGAGCAGTTCCTGCGCTACGTCTGCGAACAACTCGATGTGCGCGGCGGCTACGGAGGGTTATCAGCGGTCACTGCGTACAACTATCACAACTGGCAGGCGCAGGAATGGGCTATTGCAGAACGCTTCAGCGGAATCGAGGTTGACGCCTGCGCCCACTTGGGAATTGACGAATACGATCCGACTTCATACCACGGCGAGCCTTATGCACTAACGGCGGTATACGGTTACCTTCATCCCGGCGCAACTGTAGGAAGGTGGGGGTTTATCAAGGGCGTCAACTGGTACACGTTGCTCGGCGACCTCTTCGTCGAACGGCTCGGCGGCGACGCAGAGCTGCGTAAAGCACTCGACCGCGACGATATCGGGATCGAGCGTATCAATCACTGCGTGCTCGTACGGGCCGGACCATTCCCGCGCCTGGGCGCGCCCGAAGAGGGCCTGCCTGAACCCTACGTCTTCGTCAACAAGGTACTGCGCGTGCTGCGCAACCCGAAGCCGGACGGGCTGCACCTGTACGAACCGGACCTGCCGAACGCCGACAGCAAGAACGCCCGCGCCTGGGAAGCCCGCTTCGACCTGCCGGGCGCACCCGCGATCCCCGAGCCGCCGAAAATTGTCCCGGAACCACGCGGAAAGCGTCGCCCGAGCGTCCTTGGCGGCGAGCCCTGCCCCGAGGCCGGCTGGTGGTATACCTCCGCGAAGCAAGGCAGTGAACGACTCTTCGAACAGGGGGAGGTGATGCCTGTCATCGAGGGCAGCCAGTGGGGTGCGACACATTGGAAGTGGATGCGCGGCGCCGGAGACAACGAGTAATCAAGCCAAATGCCGAGACTGCATAATCAAGGCGCGTAAACCTGCATAACGAAATCGCCCCGCCTATCGCCGTGCGGCCCTCACCAGGCAGCCCCGAACACCGGTGCTGCGTACATAAAAACCGTTCATTTTTGCGGGCAGGTGGGGCGGGTCACAAAGGCGTGCGTGTCGATGCATTAAATCGCATCGTCGCGCATTAAAACGCACGATTTCGGCACAGTGGCGAGCGCTCGGAACCCAGCGCCATAAGGGGCGCCGGGCCCAACGACAGGATGCACTAAAACCAGCCAGTCAAGCATAGCCCGCAGGCGAGGAGGGAACTGCGCGGCGGTGGGTAAAGCGGTCTATATCGGCCTACCATAGCCGCCTGCACGTAGCGAAAGAAGCGGATGAAAGCTCCATCAATGCATCGCCTGACAGGTGGCGAGCCCCCACGCATCAGCGTTGGTCAATGGGTTGTGAAGGATGAGACCCGAAGCCACGTGCGACATCATAAAAAAACGCCCGCGAATATCGCGGGCGCTCGGTTATCCACAGTTGATTGATGTTCAGTGATTTACGGTGACGGATTCCGCGTCACCCTTGGATTTATGGAACTCGTCATAGATGCACTTGGCCATATGAACTTCCGCCGGATTCGGGTTAGGGTCGTTGTATCGATCCGGTTTCGTGATGCCTGACTCTTCGAGCGGCTTCAAATGATCGCGATAGACAATACGTGTGCGATCCTGATTCAGCACTCCCTTCCCTCCGGCATGTTTGATACCTTCAAGATATCGATCGACATTATCTGGATCGACTGCTTCAGAGTAGGTAATCGAGGAATGGCGATCTTCATACACCCGATAAAGCCAGAACATGGCACGCATATTTTCCAGCTTTGCAAGGAATTCTTCGCTATTGAGGAAATCGACATAGGCTTGATGCGCCTTGTCATATTCAGCACGATAGCGACGGCTCACAAATTTCTGCGCGGCGCGCAACACTGCATCTGCCTTGTCCTTGGCATCCGAGAGCGTCGATTTGATGCTGGCGATGGCGGCGGGAACATTGACCTGTTCGTCGGCATACTGCGCGAGTACGTCACGCACCTGGGCCAATTGAGCATCGATTTCGCGGTAGTCAGGTTCCCGCCCTTCACGGGCCGACGCGATCAGTTCATCGCGCTTGTCGTTCATCAGGGCGTCAAGACGTTCCGTTGCCGCGCGGAATTCGTCCTTTTTCGCTTGAACGCGTTCCAGCGATTTCTCAAGAATGCCGATTTCCTCTTGCTGTTCGCGGATCAGGTTGGCGGCATGGTCAATGCCTTCGATCATAATTTTTTCAGCGTCGTCGCGCGTTGCCTGCCGGGCCAGCACGTCCATTGCACGTTTGAGGGACCATTTGGCGGGGAGTCGGGAAAGATCAATCATTGATTTGCTTTATTTAAATTTCGTTAGATAAAAAATAGCGCGTCAGTAAAAATATTGGATCAGCAATCGGTTTCAAGGTGATTGCTTGCTGCGCCATTCCGATTGTCGATGGCCGCCAGTTCGGCGCGAAGCGTTGCTGCCAATTCTGCAATATCGCTGAAATTATCTTTCTTCTTGTTCGATGTGTATTGATTTGCGGAATGGATTCGTGTCCGTAGCTCGCGCTCGACCCGATCAAGATCGGCTTGCAGGGTTGCTGTCAGCAGCGCGAATTTAGACGTGGTGAATCGTTGTGATGCGTACATATTTTTACCTATTAAAAAGATTGGGGTGGGTTGAGTGAAGGTGATTGTTCGATTGGAAATCAGTCGAATAGATGAAGCCTTGTTCGCCGCGAAGCGCGTCGGTCGCGTTCGAATCGGGCGCGTCCGTACAGTTATTGACACGAGTCCGAGAGGGCGCGATCTTTGCGGCAGCGGCCTTTACGATCGTCCACGTGCGGCGCACGCTCGCGACGACCTTGGCTATTACCGTGTGAGTCGCGCCGACGATGCCGCCCATATCGACGGCCCACGCGCCGCGCACGACGACGCCCGCCACACGCGTGCCAAGCGGATCGCCGTAGCGACCGACGCCTTGCTGTGCCTCCTTGTGCAGCCACATCGACGCATCCTTGCGCTTGATCCACGGGCCGCCCCATGCGCGGATGAATTCGGCGTAGTCGGCTCGCTTGTCGTCGTCGCCGGTCGCGCCCTTCACGCGCTGCGCGGCGTGCCACGCGCGTTGCAATGCGTCCGGCGAATCCACGATGGCCTGTTCTTCAATGCGGCGCAGTTCGCGCCAGACCGTGACCGGTGCGCCGCCGATGGCCTGAAACTGGCGGATGCCCCATTGCTTCGCCCACGCCTGCACGCGCTGCGTGGTTTGCGCGATAGGCTCGCCGTACAGGTCAAGCTCGATGCCCGCGCCGTCGATGTTCTTCGAGATGTATTTGGCGATGTACGCCGCTGCGCCGCCCTGTTCGGCAGTGATGCGCTCGAAACGCAGGCGGTGCTGTTGCGCGCCGGGTTCGTCGGGCGAATCGTTCAGCAGGAAGTAGCGCACGAGCGCCTTGCGCCAGACCGACGCGTCGGCGGGCTGGCGAATGAATACCATCAGGTTCCAGTGCGGCGTGCCGTCGCGGTGCGCTTCAACCGTGCGTACCCCGTAAAAGCTCACCCCGCGACGCTGCAACCACGCCCGGCAACGACTCCATTGGCGTTGCAGATATTCCTGCGTGTCACGCGGCGTCGAGCCGTCGTACTTTTCATTGATAGAACCATTGGCGCGCACCGCATGAAAACGGCTCGGCGGCGTGACCACCGCGAATTCGCATGCGCAACCGTGCTCTTCGGCAATCTCTTCCATGCCGCGCATGCGCAGCATGAGTTCGCCCCGGCGGATGGCCGGATTGCTAACGGATTTGTCGGCCAGCTCGGCGAGCGTAAAAATCTCGCCGTCTTCATTGATGGCGTTGGTGCGTTCCAGCATTTGCGCATTGCGCTCGGCCTGCGCGATGCTGCGGCGCAGGTTTTCGTCGCTAATGTATTGATCGGCGCGCGCGCTGACGAGGCCAAGGCGGATCGCCAGTGCTTCGGTCTGGCGACCGTGCATGCTGCGCAGGCGTCGCGCCCACCAGCCCGGATCAATCACGCGTGCGATGAAGCCGCCCGGACGTTCGACGGCGGGCGGGGCGATGCGCCAGCGCTCGCAAAGCGCGGTCAGGCTCGGCACGATGGTGGTCGTATCGCCCAAACGTTCGGCGATGGCGTATGCATCCGATGCGCGTCGGTATGCGCATTCGCGGATATCGGACAGGTTCGCCGTCAGCGGCAGCACGGCGTCGGCGTAGCGCTCGACGTGTTCGCGCAGGTAGACGTTGCCGTGATACCAGTTGCGATGCTGGCGGTCCAGTTCTTCAAGACGGCGCGACATGGTGCGCGCCCATTTGCCGGGCAGCTTGCCGAGCATCGCTTCGCGCCACACTTGCTGCGGCATGCGCGGGCTGACGGTCGCGAATGAAGTCAGGAGTGCCATGTGCTTACGTATCCGTGTTACTGAACGGATGCGCTATGCAGGGCGACGATGCGCTCAACCGTGTCGTGCGGCCATACGAGACGCCCGTTCGGCAGTTTCGTCGGCTTGACACCGAAATACGAACCGCGACGGCACAACGCAACGCGCAGCGTGTCGGGTTGAAGGCCAAGGCGTTGGGCGAGGCGGTTGGTGGTCAGACCGATTTCCATGATGTCCTTTGATTCCGGTTGTGCACCGCGTGGTGCGGCGCGACGGAACGGACTCTAACGGCGATCGGCCATCCCGTGCGGCTAGGCGGGACAGTGGGACGCTAGCCGGGACAATGGGACGCTAGGCGGGACAGTTTTGGGACAACTTCGGGACGCTGCGGCATGGCCGGGGAAGCCATGCGCAGGTACGGGCGGGGAGCGAACGCTCCCCGGCGAGCATCAGGATTTCAGCAAACCGTGTTTGCGCAGAACGCTCAACGCGTTCTTGAACGTCTTGAGGCTGACCGTTTTCCGGTCGCCAACCTGCGTCCGCCAATCCAGTTCGTCGGTGCGGCTCTGAGGCAGGATATGGCCGGTCACGTCATGGGCCTTGAGATAGCGCATGACCGTTCGGGCATCGGGATTGCTGCCGCATTCACGAATGATGCCCGGCCAGTTCGCGACAATCGCCTCGCGCCAGCGGACCTTCACGGGCGGCGGGTCGTCGGCCCGGCGAGCCGTCTTCGCATCCGGTTGCGCGGCCGATACGACGGCCCTTTGATGATCGTCCGACCGGAGCGAACTCAATTGCCCGTTGGGGAGCATTTGCCTCATGCCGGCATGCAGGCGGCTTGCGCGTTCGTTCAGCATTTCGGGGACCGGCACGCCATGCTGTACGAGCCATGATCGCGCATCTTCGAATGCGATATAGAGCGGGACATCGATGATGTCATCAAGGCTTAGCTGCATCTCGTCCATCTCGATCCACCGGCTCAGGCGTGTTGCCGGGACCGGTGTCATCGTCGGAGCTTCGCGAACGACAAGCGCGCCGGAATGAACGGCCGACTTCACTTCGCGAAGGAAAACCCGGAACCTCGCGGTAAAGATGGTCTCTTCCTCAGGGGGCATCAGTCGCGCCGGTTGTCCGGTACCGGGCCACGCCAGCCCTTCACGCGCGAACGTCGTGGCAAGCTGGCCGACGACGACGTAGCCGTCGAGAAAATACTGGAATTCTTGCTCCTGACCTTCGATCAAATCGGCAAGCGCCTGACTGGCTTCGGCGTTTTTTCTCTCCGCCTCTTCCAGCATGAGTTGCCGGAGTTCGTCGTTACGCATCGTGTTTTCAGACATGCGCCACCTCGACACAATCCTGCGCCGCTTGTGCGGGTACGTGCGCCAGCGAAATGCCTGCCTCGTTGAGCATCCACGTTTCGATTTTCGTGTGCCACATGCGCAGCAGGTCAATCGGGCGTTGCTTGTAATGCTTCTCGGCGGTCGCGCTCGGCTTGTGGCCCATGATTTGCGCGACGACACCCACCGGACATTCGATCCATTCCGTCAGCGTCGCGAACGAGCGGCGCAGCCCGTGTAGCGTCAAACCTTCGATATGCGCCTTTTCCAGTACCGCGTGATGCGTAACATTCGGCGCTTTCATGCGCCCCGTTTTCGAGCGCGTGCTTCCGAATACCAAATCAGTGATGCGGGGTAGCGCTGCGAGCAGCGACGATACGTAGGGCGTGAGCGGGATCGTGCGTTCTCCCTCGATCTTGTCGCGCAGATTCAGCGTGTTCCAGCGAAAGTCCACATCTGCCCATTTCACTTCGAGCAGTTCGCCGGGACGCGCGCCTGTCAGAAGCAACATTTGCAGGTAGGTTGAGTAGCGCGTATTCGCGATCCTGCGCACCCCGGAAAACCACGGCACCAGTTGTTCCCGTTGCAGGCAGTCCGATTTCGCACGCGGCTTCGGAACATGCTGGCGCACCTTGCGCGTTGAGCAGACCCGTTCAGGCACGAGCCCCGACCATTTTTCATGCTCCGCACACCAGTTCAGGCACGCACGTAGCAGCCGGAACGCAAGCGACGCCTGCGTCGGTCGCGTGGCGGTTTCGCGAGCCAGCCAGTCGGCAATCGTATCGGCAGTCAGTCCGGACAGCGGTACGTCGAGCAGCCCAACCAGCGCACCGGCTACTCTCAGCGTTCCGCCGCGTTTGCCCGCTTTGGGCGCGTCGCCGCCGCGTCGAGAAACCTTTTCGCGGTCGGAAAGGGTATGCTTACCCCACCGTGCGCGGTTCGCCTCGATATAGGCTTTCCACGCGTCTTCCAGTGTCACTTGACGGCGTTGCGATTCGACGCGTTGTTCCTGCACCGCCTTGAGCACGGCGGCTTTTTCGACACGCGGGTCTTTCCCTTCATCAATGAGTTTCTTGAGTTCGCGGGCTTTCTGCCGCGCACCGTCAATATCCCACGCGCGAACGTCGCCAATCGTCGTGCGAACCGTGTTGCCCGCGATGCGCCCTTGAAAGATGAAAGACACGCTGCCGGTTGTGGCGCGCAGTCCAAGACCGGGCATGCCTGCGTCCCACATGAAGACCTGTTTGCTGTCGGGCGGGCAACGGAAGTCGCGCACGCGACCGGCGGTGAAGTTGATACGGGCCAAGTGGTGTAACTCCTGCGTAATTGATTTGGGCTAAAACCAACCAATTATATTACATTGCCCCTATTTTCATAAACACATTAAGCCATTGATAGTCTTGCACTATCTCTATTTTTGTTGTGCTGTTCAATGGTGTTACGTGGGGTTAGTTGGGGACGCGCCATCCCCAGCTTTCGAGCTGCGCGCCGCTGAGCGTCGATGTCAGCACGACGCCCGTCAGCGCGCCGGCGAGCGCCGCGAGTCCCTGGCTCGAGAACTGGAACGATGCGTAGAACCCGCGTTGCGCCTGCGGCGCCTGCTCGATCAGCAGCGTGGTCGACGCGCCGACTTCGCCGCCGGACGCGAAGCCTTGCAGCAGTCGCGCGATCACGAGCAGCAGCGGCGCCGCGATGCCGGCCTGAGCGTAAGTTGGCGCGACCGCGATCGTCGCGGTGCCGAGCGCCATGATGAGCAGCGTTGCGATCATCGCGCGTTTGCGCCCGACGCGGTCCGCGTACATGCCGATCACGAGACCGCCGAGCGGGCGCGTGACGAATCCGACGCCGAAGCTCGCGACCGCGAGCATCAGCTGTCCGAACGAAGAGTGAACCGGAAAGAACAGCTTGCCGATCAGGATCGCGAAGAAACTATAGACGGTGAAGTCGTAGAACTCGAGTGCGTTGCCGACCGCGGCTGCGGCGATCAGGCGGCGTTTTTTCGCGGCGGCGCGCGCGTCGGCCGGCGCGCCGGCGAAATTGAGAGCGGACGTTTCCATGTGATCCCCGAGGAACGCAAGACGGCGGGTGAGAAGGCGTCAGGCGACGAGCCAGGCTTCGGCCAATCGGACCCAGTAGCTCGCGCCGATCGCGAGAATGTCGTCGTTGAAGTCGTAGCCGGGGTTATGCACCATGCAGCCGCCCTTGCTGCCGATGCCGTTGCCGATGAACGCGTAGCAGCCGGGGCGCGCTTCGAGCATGTACGCGAAATCCTCGCTGCCCATCAGCGGCGCGGCGTCCGCTTCGACGCGATCCGCGCCGAGCATCGCGCGCGCGACGTCCAACGCGAACGCGGTCGGCTCGGGATGATTGACGAGCACCGGATAACCGTAGTCATACTGAATGTCCGCGGCAACGCCGAAGCTTTCCGCCTGGCCTTTCACGAGCGCTTCGATGCGGCGCGCGAGCAGCTCGCGCACGTCGGCGTTCAGCGCACGCACCGACAGCTTCATCACGACCGTCTCGGGGATGATGTTGAACGTCTCGCCGGCCTGGACGCTGCCCACGGTGATCACGGCCGCCTGCTGCGCATCGACTTCGCGCGCGACGATCGTCTGCAGCGCGACCATGATGCTGCCTGCCGCCGACATCGGATCGCGTGCGAAATGCGGCATCGCGCCGTGGCCGCCAAAGCCGCGCAGCGTGATCGTCACGCGGTCCGCGGACGCCATCGCGGCGCCCGCGCGGAACGCCATGTCGCCCGCCGCGCGGCCGGGCATGTTGTGGATCGCGAAGATCGCATCGCATGGAAAGCGTTCGAACAGGCCGTCGTCCATCATCGCCTTCGCACCGCCGAAGTTCTCTTCGGCGGGCTGGAAGATGAGATTCAGCGTGCCGGCGAATCGCCGCGTCGCGGCGAGGTGGCGCGCCGCGCAGAGCAGCATCGCCGTGTGGCCGTCGTGTCCGCATGCATGCATCTTGTTCGTATGACGGCTCGCGTACGGCAGCCCCGTCGCTTCGGCGATCGGCAGCGCGTCCATGTCGGCGCGCAGGCCGAGCGTGCGCGCGCCCTGTCCTTCGCGCAGCACGCCGACGACGCCCGTCTTGCCGAGCCCGCGATGCACGTCGTAGCCCCAGCCGGCGAGCAGCTCGGCGACGAGATCGCTCGTGAGCGTCTCTTCGAATGCGAGCTCGGGATGCGCGTGGATCCGGCGGCGCACGTCGATCAGGTCGGGCGCGATTGCGGCGATGCCGGCGATGACGGGATTCTCGGGCTGCATGCTGTCTCCTGGTGGGGCGTGGTGCGCGCTTGCGTGGACTTGTCGACGAAGCATATGTATTTTTTTCGCGCACCATAAGCTGATAAATTGCGTCGGTGCTCACCGCGGGTTGCCTCTAGGGAACACCCTGATCCACTGCGGTGCTGCGAATGAAAGGCTTCTCCGAATCGCGCGTTCCGTATGAAATATCATCAGTTGAAAGCGTTCGTCGCCGTCGCCGACGAGGGAAGCATTCGCGCGGCCGCGCGCCGGCTGAACGTGTCGCCGGCGGCGTTGACGAAGGCGGTCAAGGAACTGGAGATCGCGCTCGGCGTGTCGCTCGTCGTGCGCACGGCGCGCGGCGTGCAGCTCACCGGATTCGGCCAGCAGCTTCAGGTGCGCGCGCGCCTCATCGTCGCCGAGATGCAGCGTGCGCGCGACGATATCGAACAGGCGCAAGGCGCGACGACGGGCGCCGTCGCGGCGGCCATCACGCCCGCCGCCGCGGTGACGATCCTGCCGGATGCATTTCGCGCGTTTCGGCGGCGCTTTCCGGTCGCGCGCGTGAGCATCGTCGAAGGGTTTCCGGCCGTCGCGCTGCCGAAGTTGCACGACGGATCGCTCGATTTCGCCGTGTCGGTGGTGGTGCCGGAGCTGCTCGCCGCGGAGTTCGATCACTCGGAGCTGTATGCGAGCCGGCACGTGATCGTCGCGCGCAAGGATCATCCGCTCGCGTCGGCGACGTCGCTCGCCGATCTCGTCGACGCCGACTGGCTGATGAATCCGTCGCCCGAAAGCTCGACGCAGCTGATGTTCAACTGTTTCGCCGAGCACGGCTTGCCGACGCCGATGCGCGTCGTCGAGTGCCCGAGCTATGCGATCGCGCACAGCCTCATTCAGGGCTCCGATCTGATTGCCGCGATGCCCGAGCAGTTGCTCGACGTCGAATGGTCGCGCGACCGGATTGCGGTGCTGCCGATACGCGAGACGATTCCGGCCGTGACCGTGCAGGTGGTGACACGCCGTGACAGCCCGCTGACGCCGGCTGCGTCGATGCTGGTCGATTGCATGCGCGATGCGGCGCGGCGGCATGGATTGCGTTGACGCCGGACGCGTGCGGCTCGGTTCGTTCCGGTTGCCGTGTGACGCGGTGGCGCTTGGTTGGGTTGTCGCGCCGCGCGGGTGGGGCAGGCATTTGCTGCGGGTCGATCGACCTGCTGGACCCCCGGCCTCTCGCCTCTCGCATCTCGTCGAAAGGCAAGCGAGGCGGACGCTCGTCGCGCGTTGCGTGCCGGTCGCGGCCGCTTTAGTTGCCGCGGGTGCGTGCTCGTGCGGCGCGTTACGCGTTACGCAAGTGTCGGATAACCGAGCGCGGCCGCGTCGCGCGCAAATCGTTCGATCTCCGAGTAATCGTCGGGCACGAGTCGCTCGAAGCCGCGTAGTCGCAACACGTGCGCGCGTTCGACGTCGGCTGCGACCGCCGTATCGAGTGCGTCACGCAGGGACGCGGCTTGCTCGTCGCCGAGCGTGCGCGATGCGATGAACGGCAGGCTCGGCGCGGACGCCGTCGCGCCGATGATCCGCACGCCGCGCAGCAGCTCGGGCAGTGCATCGCGCACGTACGCGAGCGTCACGCAGTCGATGGCGGCGACATCCGCTTCGCCCGCGTCGAGCGCGCGCAGCGCGCCCAGATGCGAGCCGGTGCATGTGACCGTCGAGAAGAAGCGTCCATCGCGCGCATGCCGCGCGACCGCGTGACGCAGCGCATTCATTCCGCTGTGCGAATCGTCTCCGTTGTAGGCGGCGCGCAGGCCGCGGCAGGCGGCGAGCGTCGTCGCGCCGCGCGCGTGTGCGTCGCGCGATACGACGAGCGCGCTTCGGTAGCGCGCGCCGTCGCAGCCGTCGGCGTCGAATACGGGCGATGCGATCAGATGGACCGTGTCGGCGACGCCGAGCACTCGGTACGGATAGCCGCACGTCTGCGACAGCAGCAGATCGTCGCGGCGCCATAGCGGCAGCAGCTCGCCGAACGGCTCGTCGAGCAGCGTGACGTCGGCCGGGCCGCCCGCGCGCGCGAACGCGCGCAGCGCATCGCGCAGCAGCGCGCGCCACAGCGCGGCGTGCCGCGGCGTCACGTTATACATCGGCAGTCCGGCGATCCATCGAGTCATCCCGACATTCTACGGATTTCAGCGCATTCGGCGGGCGCGCGTCCGGCTTGCCGGGTCTGCGAACGCATCGATGCTTCGACATCGACATCGACATCGACATCGACATCGCCATCGCCACCGCCAACGCACCCGCCACCGCCACCGACACAGCCATCTACACCGCCACCTCAACGACCACCCGCAGCGTCCGCGCTACCGG
>NZ_LOVS01000051.1:0-3641 GCF_001523835.1 Burkholderia sp. ABCPW 14
CACCCCGTCTTTCCGCAACTCGAAGCAGTCACCCTCCCCCAAATCAAGGAAATGATGCGCGTGTGGTCGCCGTTGCTGATTCATTTGGCGATGACGTTCCGCGACATCAATCGGATGTATTACCACTACGAGAAGCCGGAAAACGACTTGCAGAACGCGATCAACGATCATGTCGACGTCGACACCGAGCACTGGCACATGATGGTGTCGGATATCAAGACGCTCGGTGTCAACGGTAGAGCCGTCGATTGCGAAAGCGCAATCAGTGTGATCTGGGACGATCTCGGCGCGCCCGTGCGCAAATACATGTATTCGCTCGTGTCGCGCGCGCGGCGGTGCGGCGACTGCCCGCTGCTGAAAATGGCAACGATGGAAGCCGGCGAAGCGACGTCGAAGGTTTTCTTCACGACATCGCGCAAGCTCGCCGCGGCCTACGAGGCGGACACGGGCAATACGCTTCGCTATCTGGGCGCGGAGCACATCGACAGCGAGCTCGATCATTCGATCAACGAATCGATCTTCCATGATCAGAGGCTGTCCGCCGACAAGCGTGCGGATGCACTGTCGATCGTCGACGATCACTTCCAGAGCTTCCTCGCCTTCCTCGATTACAAGTACGAGGTCAACAAACTCGCGCTCGCCAATTGACAAAAACCCGGGCACCGCCCGGGCACGACTCTCGCGAGACCGAAGTCCGGCTCAATCATTCAGCGATCCGAACGTAATTGCCGCGCCGGACGGCAGGGTCCGCTCGTGAACATGACATTCCCCAATACAAGGAGAAGCAAGCATGCGTCTTCCGAATCGCACCAAAGTCCTCGTCATCGGCGGCGGTCCGGCCGGTGCGACCGCTGCGGCCTTTCTCGCCCGAGAAGGCATCGATGTCACGCTGGTCGACAAGGAGGTATTCCCCCGCTATCACATCGGCGAATCGCTGCTGCCGTCGTGCCTTGAAATCCTCACGCTGATGGACGCGCGCGACGCGTTCGACCGGCACGGCTTCCAGCGCAAGCCGGGCGCCTACTTCAACTGGAAAGGCGAGACCTGGAAACTCGATTTCGGCGAGCTCGGCGGCGCCTATCACTACAGCTACCAGGTGCGCCGCGAGGAATTCGATCAATTGCTCCTGCAGCATGCGCGAGCGGTCGGCGCGAAGGTGCACGAAGGCGTGAGCGTGCGCGAGATCCGGTTCGACGACGGCCGCCCTTGCGCGGCACTGTGCGTCGCGCAAGGCGCCGACGAGACGACCACCGTCGAGTTCGATTATCTCGTCGACGCGTCGGGACGCAACGGACTGATGTCGACCCGATACCTGGACAATCGCAAATTCCACGAGATCTTCCGCAACGTCGCGGCCTGGGGCTACTGGGAAGGCCTTGCATGGCCCGACGATTGCGCGCCGGGGTCGATTCTCGTCAGCTCGATTCCGGACGGCTGGTGGTGGGCGATACCACTCGCCGATCATCCGACGAGCGTCGGCGTCGTCATGCACCGCGACGCATTCGTCGAGGCGAAGCGGTCCGGTTCGCTCGAGCAGGTCTATGAGCGCGCGCTCGCGCTGAGCCCGGTGATGACGAAGCTGACGCAGCATGCGCGCCTCGTCACGCCGCTCAGGACCGAGCAGGACTATTCGTACACCTGCGATTCGTTCGCGGGCGACGGCTACTTCCTGTCCGGCGACGCCGCGTGCTTTCTCGACCCGCTGCTGTCCACGGGCGTCCACCTCGCGATGTACAGCGGGATGCTCGCCGCCGCGTCGCTCGCCAGCATCCTGCGCGACGAAGTGTCCGAGCGGGAGGCCGCTGCGTACTATCGCGACAGCTATCAGCAGGCCTATCTGCGCTTTCTCGTGTTCGTGCAGACGTTCTACGAAGCGCACGGCAAGCTCGGCTATTACAGCAAGGCCGACGAGCTGAGCCACTACGCGATCGAGGCGGGCGACATCCGGCGCGCGTTCCTGAATCTCGTGTCCGGCCTCGAGGACATCGCCGACGTCGAGCAGGCCACGTCGCACCTGATGGGCGAAATGTCGCGCCGCATCGATCAGAATCTGGCGCTTCGCAAGGACAAGGGCGCGCTCGCCGCTGCGATCGGCAGCTCGGAAGCCGAGGACAACGCGCGATTCTTCGACGCGATCGAGGGCCTGCCTTGCCTGTCGCAAAACATGGCGCTCGACGGGCTGTACGTGTCGACGAGGCCGCGGCTCGGCCTGCAGCGGGTCGCCGCGGCGGTATAGCCCGCGCGCTCGCGCAGCCGCCGCGCTCGCGTCGAGCGGCCGGCGTGGCCGGCGCCGGCGGCCCGCGCGGGCCGGCCCGGTGCGTCGGCGCGCGGCGCGCACGCACGCCGCACGCCGCACGCCGCACGTCCGCGCACGCGCCGCCGACACTCATCGAACGCAAGAACACAAGAAGGCAAGGCCGAGGAAGCGACGAAAGATGGCTGACTGGATACTGCAACTGTGCATCGTGATCGTCGTGGCATCCGTGCTTGGCGCGCTCGCGCAGCGGCTGGGGCAAGGCCGCGTCGTCGGCGAGCTGCTCGCCGGGCTGCTGCTCGGCCCGTCCGCGTTCGGCGCGCTCGCCGTGGGCGGCCCCGGTATGCCGCTCGGCCAGGATTCGGCGGCGATTCTCACGCGGCTCGGCGAACTCGGGCTCGTGTTCCTGATGTTCCAGACGGGCATGCACATTACCTGGAAGATCCCGCAAAAGCGCTCGGCCGCGCTCGTCGCGAGCGTCGTCGCGGGATTCGGAATGGTGTTGCCGTTCGCGACCGGCTGCGCGATCGCGCTCGCGTCGTCCGGCGCGTTCCAGCCGCAGGCGTCGCCGCTCGCCTATGTGCTGTTCTGCGGGATCGCACTGTCCGTTTCGGCGTTGCCGGTCATGATGCGCATTGTCTCGGACGCGCGTATCGCCGGCCGCCCGGCGGCGACGCTGTCGATACTCGCGGCGACGTTAACCGACGCGCTCAGCTGGCTGATTCTCGCCGCCGTCGGCGCGATCGCGACATCGGGCCTGTCGCCGGCGTCGACGGTGCGCGCGGTGTGTCTGCTCATCGTGTTCTTCGTCGTGTCGATCACGCTCGTGCGCAAGATCGTCCTCTGGCTGCTCGATCTTGCGCGCCGGGCCGGCAGCGATTCCGCGACGTTGATCTGCGCGCTGTGCTACGTGCTGCTGTCGTCGTGGGCCGCGTCGCGGCTCGGCTTTCACAGCGCGTTCGGCGCGCTCGTCGCGGCCGCCAACCTGTCGGGCCGCGACGATCTGCGGCAGTTGTGGAACGCGCGCTTCGCGGGACTGGCCGACCTCGTCCTGATTCCGCTGTTCTTCGTCAGCATGGGGCTTCAGGCGTCGTTTTCGGCGCTCGACACGGGCGCGACGTGGGGCTGGCTCGCCGTCTTCCTGATCGGCGGCGTCGCGGCGAAGTTCGGCGGCTGCTACGCCGGCGCGCGACTGTGCGGCATCGATCGCGCGGAGGCGACTTTGATCGGCGTACTGATGAACTGCCGCGGGACCGTCGAGCTGATGGTGCTCGCGATCGGTCTGCAACTGCGGATCATCCCCGCTTCGCTGTACACGGTATTGCTGATCGCGACGCTGACGATGACGTGGCTGAGCGCGATGTCGACCCAGCGGCTCGCGAAGCGG
>NZ_LOVS01000052.1:0-5833 GCF_001523835.1 Burkholderia sp. ABCPW 14
CACCAGCCACCCACCAGGCCCGGTGACAACACCCCCCGGATCATGACTGCGACTGGGGGCGGGAATCATGCCGGGCCTGGCTGGCCAAAACCCCAATTATCGGGGTGTGAAGATAGTAACGGGACGGAAGGATCGTGACGTTCGACGCCTGCCGCCGCAGGTCGCGGCGCTGCCCCGCAAGGGGTGGCACCCACCGGAGTGATGATGCCCCGACGCCGGAGCCCCTCTGCGAAGCGGCGAGCCGGCTTTGTCATGCATGGACACCCCGGTTTGCCAAGTTTCATGTTGCGAGGGTTCGAAGGCCTTGATTGCAGCCATGCACTCGGACTTCAGTACCGAGTGGTGGCAGACTTGCCCCATACAGCCGCATCAGTCGCGACAGCGTCGGGATGACATCCTGCGACCTCAGGCTAGCACCCACCTCGATTGCCAAGCGCTCGCGGATGTATTCATCGATCACGCAAAGCATCTTTAAGACGCGGCCGTCTACCATTGCGCCAGGTTCTCGAGCCTTTAGCAGGATAGGTCGCAAGCGGGCCGTCTGCTGCTGGTCGCATGCAGAATGCACGCGTAAGACGGTGGTAGGATTCCTCACATTTTGACTTGCCCTGCACCGTCGTCTCGTCGGCGAAGACGATCTCGCTGTCGAGTAAGTGATCTCGCATCAGGTTGATGACCGGCTGCACCGCTTCGCCCAGACGCACCACGCTCGCTGCCAACATCTTGCGCGAGATGTCGCCGCCAAAGCGCTTGAACAGTGCCGCGATGCGATACAGCGGCAGGCCAACCATGAACTTCGAAACGACGAACCACGCCAGCGCCGCTTCGGTAAACAGCCCCTTCGGGATGATGCGCGAACGCGCCGGCGTCACCTTCATGTTTTCATCGCAGCGCGGGCAGGCATACTTAACGCGCTCGTGCCGGATCACCCGCACTTGCTGCGGGATGATGTCGAACTACTCGCTGACTGCGACGCCGATTTCGACCAACCATGCGCCCACCCCTAACTGACGCGCGCATAGTGCCGCGCCGCATGCTTGCGCATGGCCGCCAGATCGATGCCGTCAAGCAGCCAATACAACTGCTCGATCGTCAGCTCGAGAACCGTCGTCGCACCGCGCGGCCATACGAAGCGATCGGCTTCGGGCCGCTTCATCATCAGCCAGAATCCGTTGCGCTCCCGCAGCAGCAACTTGATGCGATCGGCTCGCCGGTTGCGGAACACGTATACCGCTCGCGCAAACGGATCGAGTCCCAACGACTGCTCGACCAGCGCCGCAAGTCCGGTAATGCTCTTACGGAAGTCCACTGCTTCGCGGTGCACGTAGACCTTCAAATCAGCATCGAGCCGGAACATGGCAGCGCACCAGCGTCTCGATCATCGTCGACATCAGCGAGGCGTCCTGCCCGTCGCACTCGAGATTGAGCATCACGCCGTTGGGCAATTCGGCAACCAGTCGTGATGACGACGGCAAGCAATGTGCCGATTGCGCAACCTCGATTCGTGTTGAGCGCCGATTGGCGCCAGCCAGCATCGCTTGCTCGCCACCGATTTGAACCACTGGCACAAACGCCGGCGTCTCGCTCTCGATTGCCCGAGCCGCTGCGCCGACGCTTTGCTCACGCTCGCAATCGCTGATCCACTTGCGCAGCAGGTTCACATTCAGCCTGTGATCCAAAGCCATCCGCGCGACCGATACGCCTAGCTGCAAGCATGCCTGGACCAGTTCATGTTTGGCCTGCGGATCAAAACGCCGCCGACGCCCGCCGCGCTCGAAACCTGCTACCAGCCTTTCCTTAAGATCGCTGCCTTCCGCTGACATCACGTCCGCCTCCAAGTTCAAGCGGACACAATCGTCGCCGTTCCAGGCTCGCAGGAGCAAGGCGTCGATGGATGATCGCTTACGAAGCAGTTGCGAAACAGAGTAGGAATAATATAATTAATTATTTACGGTTTGATGTCGATGCCTGCGCGGGGCGGTCCCGCCTCGCTAGGAGAGAGGAAATGACGTCTGACGGCCAAATACCACGCCCTACTGAAGATGCAATTGCTTTTCATCTGGAGGCGCGTATGCTGGGCAATCCGGCCAGCGGCGAGCAGAAGTTCTTGTCTCGCAACGAAGCGCGTCTGCTCGAACTCCTGCTGGAAGGGCCGCAGACGAAGGAAGCTCTAATTCAGCGCGTCTGGGGCGAACACGGCGTTGTTGTAACGGACGCAAGCTACTATCAACTCGTCACGCAGGTACGTAACAGTTTCGAAGAGCTGGGATTGCCCAGAAAACTCATTCACACTATTCCGCGATATGGGCTCGAATTGCTGGCGAACTATCCTGAATTCGACGGCGAGGAGCTCGACGACGAAGCCGAGCTTAACGTAGTTGAAACGCGGCTGGACGATGCGAGTGCGGTGCAAGATGAAAATGCTTTGCGTGCCGACCTACAAGCAATTTCGGAAGCAGCTTTCGATTGCGCTGAGGGTGATCGCGCGAAACCAGTAGTGATCAGTGAGGGCATCGTATCGAAACCGGCCTCGAAGGGGTGGTTTTCGACGTTGTCGACCATGACGCTTTTGCAATATTTGGCGATATTGCTCGCAGGGGCGATCGCAGTGGTGTTCGCCGTCGATTGGCGCGTGTGGCAAACGCGGATGCTATCCGGTACGGCGGAAGCAGCGTGGATAAAGCGCGATGTTTCAGGTATGCAGGTGTATGTAAAGGATCCCACGCTATCAGCGGAGGCTATCGCGACCTATATCTCAAAGGTCAATCCGAAATCTCAATGCGCCGACTCGTCACAGGACATTGAGTATTATTTTGAGGAAACGACAGCGGTGATGCAAATGCTAGTTTATGGATCCAATAGTCGTCTGCCATGCGCTACATATTACTTCTATTGACTGTCGTCGTCACGATTACTGCCGGATACGGCGTGTACCGTCGTTTCGCGGCGGAGGATATCATCAAAGATTCGCTTGTGGCATGTGAAGGAGAAACCATATCTGTATCGGCCAAGGATGGTTTGATGTTGCGTACGCTATTCTATTCGATTTCGCCCCTAGATGGCAGTGCGCAGTTCCGTTACGTGGACGCTAACGGACACGTGTTGGCGATGAGGCAGATGCGACTCGGTCAGACTTCAATTAAGATTTCGCGTGGACGCGTCCTGGTGTCCGGCGTCGTAACGAATTTCGTCGGCCCCGGCGAATTGCCGCAAAATGATCCGTTTCTTCTGCAGGTCCGCAAAGGGAGCCCCATACTGATTGACCTGAAACTGCTCAAAGAGAGAGTTTGGAACGTAGGGCTCGGTGCGCTTGATATCGGCTATTGCGTCATGTACGACTAACGTGTCGAAATAGGAAATCCCGTTCGCATTTTTGTGCAACGAGACGATTGAAATGATCGCTGCTCGTACGTCTGCATAAATCGATCGCCGAACAGGATAGCAATCTGTTCATGGTGGACTGAGCCGCTCGGGAAAAGAGGTGGCCTATGGGTAATTTGTTCTACGCTGGTCCGTGTGGTCAGTACATCCCCCACCATGCATTCCATGGTTAAACTACATCCGACAAATAGTGCCGCTGCGACATTCCCGGGGCGGCCCGGCTACATGCTGGTCAATTTTTGCTCGGCGTAAATACCTGCTTCACTTCCGACGCGCGAACATCCGACAGCCCGCTGCGCGATAAACTACGCATATGATGACCGGCACTGCTGCCAATCCCCCCTTCTCCGTGATAACCACTGACCTCCGCCTGGCTAAAACCTCGCTCGCTCAGCGCATTGCACAAAGACTGGGCAAACGGCTGACTCGACACCATACGCCTACCGAAGAAACTAAGGAAGCGTGGCCACGAGTCCACCTTGGGCGTAGCGGCACGCTGCAAATCATCTCGTCGGAAAGATGTTGGCTCCTGCGCATCCGCGGAGAAGCAAGCTTTGACTCGAAAATCTCTAAAATCTCGATCCAGGCCTCCGGCCGCCAATTGCTCTGCCAGTTCGGCGACGGAAACCTGACCATGCGCCCCTGCCGTATCTGCAGTCAGAATATCCGTGCCCGCCGCGCCATGGCCTGCGATGTAAAGCTTGTCACGCTGCGGATTCAATCGGCTCAGCTCAACTCCGCCCGTATTGCTGCGCACCTCCATATTCTGGAGCATATCGGCATTCCGAATCAGCTCTTTGGCATGACTCATGGGATCGCAATATCGCCGATCGATTTCCTGGTCGGACAGTTTTTCTCTACGCCGCATTCGTTCGATGCTCTCCAGCGTCGTCATACCATTGCCGCGGTACTGCGCCTCTATCCGCCGCTTCAACCCTTGCAACTGATCCCGAGCCGCGTCATCCTGTACGATCAGCGGAATAGGACTCTTACCCTTCTGAACTCGCATCTTATTGTTGCACATGCACTGCATAACCACATCCGGAGAGACAAAAGGCAAATACAACGCTGCTTGCCGATTAGCACCTTGCGGCGACGAGGGGCCGGGCAACGCGTACTTGGATACCTCAATTACCTCCCCTGCTCGCGTCGACTGCCGGTCGCTTGGTCTCACAATGCCGACATGCTTGATCCCATAGGCGAGCGTGCCCTCGTTCGAGCTACGGTGTGAACCGGGATCAGATGCCGCGTTTGAACGGATTGACTGCTGGTGATGTGAAGTTCGGTTTATCAACGGCATTGTGAGTTTTCCATTTGAGAAAAGAAACGGGGCAATTTCAATCGCATCGCAATGAATAATACGTGACTGGTGTTTAAGTCACTTTCAAAAAACGACCGCGATGGAGAACCTGCATAAATCGCTTGCGGATGTGCTTGGCAATGACGGTCGGGCAAGCGAGTATGTAACGCATGAAACAAACTGACCTTGGACTAAACTTGTCGACGAAGCGAATTCACAAGCGCGAATTCCTGGACGAGATGAATCGTTGGTGCCGTGGGCCGATCTGGTGTGTTGATCGCCCCATACGCCCCGAAAGGCAAGCGCGGTCGCCCGCCGTTCGCGGTCGAGGCGATGCTGCGCATCCACTTCCTGCAGCAATGGTTCGGCCTGTCGGATCCGGCGATGGAAGAAGCGCTGCATAACGTACCGCTGTACAGGGAGTTTGCCGGGCTGGACAACTGGACGGTGCGACTGCCCGACGAGAGCATCATCCTGCGGTTTCGTCACATGCTGGAAAAGCACCAGCTGACCACGCAGATTCTCGGATCAACGAGATCCTTCGCGACAAGGGGTTGACGCTGCGCAGGCACGGTGGTGGACGCGACACTGGTCAGCGCCTTGAGTTCGACCAAGAACGCTTCGGGCGAGCGCGGCCCGGAGATGCACCAAAGCAAGAAAGGGGACCAGTGGTACTTTGGCATGGTCGCGTCGTCGAGGAACGAGAGCGACATCAGTTCCTCGACGGCCATTCGATCGATTCGCTTGGGCCAGTCCCAGTCGAAGTCGGTCAGGATCTTGAACTTGCCCAGTTTCGCGGCACGGATACGTCGCTGCAGCGAACGCTGCGTGCGCTCGCCCTCTTCCCATTGCAGCAGCGGCGCGAGCCACGCGGAGCCGCCCACCTCGGACCAGTGCTCGACGAGACCGTTCAGACGCAGCATCGACCATGTGCTTGAATGGTCAATCTGGCGGCGTACCCACCAATGGCGTGCTCAGCAGTCCCACTATCGAAACCGTGGATGTACCCCTCCAGGTGAACCGCCCCGGATTTGGTGGAGGCTCGAACTCTTGAGAGAATGGAGCCATGAGCAAGAAGCCAAGCAAGTTTTCCCCGGAAGTCCGGGAGCGCGCAGTCCGTCTGGTACGAGAGCAGCGTAGCGAGCATCCGTC